>MGCU01000029.1:3920-45211 GCA_001790525.1 Candidatus Saccharibacteria bacterium RIFCSPHIGHO2_12_FULL_47_16b | reverse complement strand
CAGCGGCGGCGGCGGTGGCGGTGCCTACGCCCGAACATCAAATGTCGGCGTTGAGCCTAACCAAAGTTTATCTGTGGTGGTCGGGGCAGGTGGTACAAGAGATGACGGGCCTGGAGGTGCAGGCGGTACATCGTCAGTTACCGGCAGCCAGCCAAACCGCGTTCTGGCCAAGGGCGGCTCAACCGGCAGTACCCGAAGTGGCGGCGCCGGCGGTGCGTCCGGCAGCGGTGAAGGAGCGACAAAATTCTCCGGCGGCGCAGGCGGTACTTCGTCAGGTGCTTCGGCCGGCGGCGCCGGCGGTGGTTCGACTGGTGGCAGCGCGGCTATTGGTAATAACGGTTCAGCCAATTCCGGCGGTACCGGAGGATCCGGCGGCTCGGCGCCAACCGATGGCTACGCCGGCGGGAATGGCGGCAATAACGCTGTTGCGGGTAGTAATGCGCCGTCGATTGGCGGCGGCGGTGGTGGCGGCGGCGAAGGCGCCAATGGCGGCAATGGCGGTGGTGGACAAGTCAGAATCAGCTATAACACACCCCCACCGGCGCCGACTCTGTCATCTCCAGCCGATGGGGCCCAGGTAACCACCACCACTCCGCAGTTGCAGATGTCGACCACAGACGTTGACTCTGATTATGTCCGTTATGTGGTCTATGTTTACAGTACCAGCGGCATCACTGGGGGCAATTGCACCGGTAGCTTGCTGGAGACGGGAGATCAAACAGCCTCACAAACCGGTTGGAGCGGGCAAGACGCCCAATCTGGCACGGCTTATAACTCTGGCAGTACAGCCACCTACACCGTGCAAACGCCTCTGACAACTACAGCCAGTTATTGCTGGCAAGCTAAGGCCAAAGACCCGGGCGGCACTGATACTTTTGGCAGCCTAGCCTCAGCCAAGACTTTTAGTATTAATCTGATACCAGCCGCACCAGCCCTAAGTTTACCGGCCTCCGGCGCGACCTTAGTGTCGACTCTACCAGCTTTTCAGTTCCGGACGACTGATGCTGATAGTGATTATTTAAGATATAAGGTCCTGCTCTATGCTTCGGACTGTAGCTCTGCGCCACCGCCTTATGGCAGTGTCCAAACCTTTGACCAGACCGTCTCGCAAACTGGCTGGAGTGGTCAAGATACACAAACCAGTACGGCCTATGTCGGCTCGGCCACAATAACTAGTTCAACTATGGCTACATTTACCCTTTCTGGCACACCTCTCAACCAGGGAACGACTTATTGCTGGAAGGCAGCCGGCATTGATCCTGGTGGGACCAACACCTTCTCCAGCTTCTCGGCTACCCGCTTATTCACGACCGAAAACACTAATTTACCGGTTGAAATCCGCGGCGGTAGCGAAATCCGTGGCGGTAGTTATGTTGGCAACTAGTCAACAGTTTACTGGTTAGGCTAAAGATGTTAATCTGTAAAAGTAAATGAAAGACAAACACCCAGCCGTAAAATCTTGATACTCCAAATAGGGATATTCTCCCTCTTGTTGTTTCAGGATTTACAGCCGGGCAAGGAACAGTGAAACGGATAATTGCAGTTTTGAATCAGAAGGGCGGGGTGGGTAAAACCACCACGGCTGTTAACTTGGCGGCTTATTTAGCCAAAGCCGGCCATAGTGTGCTTGTCGTCGATAGCGATCCGCAAGCTAATGCCACCTCGGGCCTTGGCTTTGATAAGTCCAGTTTGAATCTAACATTGTACGACGTACTATTTTCTAAAGCGCCCAAGCATAAAGTCATCCAAAAACACAAAATCGACGGGCTGGAACTGTTGCCGGCCAATCGGCATCTGGCTGGAGCCGAAGTGGAACTAGTCGATCACCCTAGACGCGAATTTCTACTTAAAGAGCTACTGTCGGATCTAAATTATGACTTTATTATCATTGACTCACCACCTTCGCTCGGTCTATTGACAGTTAATAGCTTAGCGGCGGCCACAGACGTTATTATCCCGGTCCAGGCCGAGTACTATGCTTTAGAGGGCCTTGGGCAACTTTTATCCGTCTACCAGCAAGTCCGTCAAGCCATTAACCCGGATCTGAACTTACTTGGAGTAATCACTACACTTTACGACAGCCGCAATAGTTTGAGCGAACAAGTCCGGTTGGAACTAGCCAAGCATTTTGGCGATAAACTGTTTACCACAGTTGTACCGCGCAGTGTCCGCTTGGCTGAAGCACCTAGTTTCGGTAAAACAATCGACGAGCACGACCCATTAAGCAAGGGGGCAGAGGCCTACAAATCATTGGCCAATGAACTCCAGGAAAGGTTATTATAAGCTTATGGTTTCGTCGATCAATTTTACAGTTTACAGTTTACCGTTTAGAGTGCGTTTACAGTTTACAGTTCACAAACTCATCAATAATTATAAATTGTTAATTGAAAATTTATTGAAAAATGAAAATTGTAAAATGAAAATTGCTTGCCAGGAGGTAATAATATGAGCCGGCAAGCACTTGGAAGGGGGTTCGATACGCTCATTCCAAAAGAAATTGACGATTCTATTTTGGAGGAAGATAAGCACCGAGTACAAAAACTACTCATCGCCGATATTGTGCCAAATCCGGCCCAACCGCGCCGCGAAGCCGAAAATGATTTGGTCGAGCTAATAGCTTCAGTCAAGCGCCATGGGATCTTACAGCCAATCATTGTTATTCGCCATGATGGTAAATATCGAATCGTGGCCGGCGAGCGGCGCTGGCGGGCCGCCAAAGCCGCTGGGCATAAAAATATACCTGCTATCGTCCGTAGTTTAGAAGAATTAGAGCAGCTAGAATTTAGTTTAATTGAAAATATTCAGCGAATTGACCTGTCGCCACTGGAGCAAGCATTAGCTGTTTCAAAATTACAACAGCAATTTAGCCTTAAGCTAGATGAAATTGCTCAAAAACTTGGCAAAGCCCCGTCTACATTGAGTAATTTAACACGGTTACTAGAGTTACCCGAGGCCGCCATGACCGCTTTAAGGAAAGGTAAGATAAGCGAGGGCCACGCCAGGGCTATACTAGCCCTTAACCGACTACAGGAGAAGCAGTCAGAATTACTGCATTGTATATTAAACAACGGTTGGACAGTCAGACAGGCCGAACAGTTTGTCGTGGCAGCTAAGAGGGGAGCGGATTTGGCTCAAGCTAAGGCCAAAACCGCCCAGATTAGTCCACTGACTAAAAAACTAGAGGCCAAACTAAAAACAGCGGTTAGAATTAAGCATACAGCCAAAGGCGGGCAATTAATTATTCAATTTAAAGACGACAACGAACTGGCCCAAATTGCCAAAAAAATTGGTGCTTAGAACACGTTTGTTGTAGCTTTGTACTTTGCTAGTTAAACTGAACAATTATCAAGTAGCCTGGACGTACTAGAGCCTAGAGTACAAAAATTGTTCAATCGATTCGATGTGGTTGGCCGAGCGGCAAAAGCCGAAGCATTAACTTGCCAATTACGTGGCGTTGGTTAACTGATCCAAAATGACGTGAATCTTCTGAATTAGCTCGGTTATCGCCAACCACAAATATTTCATTATCATCTAGCTCGACATCGACGTCTCCCGGTGTAGATTGTGATGGAACCCGGTAGTCACCAGCGATATCAGGGTTGTAGCCATCCGGGTGATATCTGTTAATAACACTGATTACACCGTCTTTGACTATTAGGTGTTCTCCAGGCAGTCCGATTACTCTTTTGATGAGCTGTTTGGGCTGGCTAAATCCAAATTCCACACCAGATTGATTAAAAATAACGATATCGCCGCGAGCCGGTGTATAGTTGTTGCCTGATAACCTAGAGATAGTTCGGGGGACTTTGTTGACAATTAAACGGTCGCCGTTAGCCAAAGTTGGCTCCATACTTTGGCCGTCAACCTGATAGGATTGCAGTACAAAGGCCGAAATAAACAGAGCAATCAGGGGTGCTAATAGGATTAAAACAATCGTACCGAGGGCTGATCGCCAGCCTTCGCTATGCGGTCTGGAAAAGCGATGTTTTAACTTATGATAGTTTTTTTCTTCAACCATAAGCCCTAATTATATCCGAAAATAACTTAGGGTTTTTAAATTCCAGAGCCTGCCAGTGCTACCGGCTTTGCTGGTAGGCAGGGAAAGGCGGTGCGAGATTCTGGAGAATGCTATACTAGTTCCACGGATATGTTTGATAAAAAACGGCGGAGAGCGCATGGTCACCATGAACGCTCTATAGACGGAATTATCTCTGACAGCCCCCGTTTAGGTATGCCTGTGACACCGCCACGCGGCGCCAGCCAGAGCGGTAAACTGGGCTTACTAACTCCAAGGGGAGAAGGCTTTCACCCGATGCGTACCGGTGGGGCGGAGGTTGGTGCGGCCGCCGAAACGCTTTCTGCCGACGCCTTAGATGAGCCAATCTTGCTTGATAATATTGAACCAGACAAAAGCCGAAAGAAAACTACTGGCCGGCGGCGCAGCTGGCGGCGACTATTTAAACGAGCCGGACTTGTCTTGGCCGCTTTGGTCCTGCTGGGCGGAGCTTATTTTGGAATTAAGTTTTATATAACCCAGAAAAATCTTTTTAGAGGCGGCGGCAATGCGCCGGCCTTAGCTGAAGAAATTGACATTAATAAACTGCGCAGCGAAGGCGACGGCCGAGTTAATATTCTGCTACTTGGCATTGGCGGCGAAGGCCATGTCGCGCCTGATTTAACAGATACCATTATGATAATCAGCCTGGACCCGATTAATAAAAAAGTAGCCCTACTTAGCATTCCGCGAGATTTATGGGTCAAAATTCCGGGCAATGGCTCCCAAAAAATTAACGCCGCTTATGCTTATGGCAAAAATAATTCCAAAAGCAAAGATGAATCAACTAAGAAAAAAGAAGGCATAAATCTGGTTGATGAGACTTTACAGGCAGTGCTTGGCATCCCGATTCATTATCATGCGGTAGTTGATTTTAAAGCCTTTAAGCAGGCGGTTGACGCGCTTGGCGGTATTACCGTCAATGTACCAGAAACGCTATATGATCCAACGATTGCTTGGGAGAATAATTACAACTCAACTATCGCTAAAGCCGGCCCACAGACCTTCAATGGTGCCAAGGCCTTGCTATACGTCAAAAGCCGCCTGACCAGTAGTGATTTTGCCCGGGCCGAACGACAGCGGCTAGTCCTGGTAGCCATGAAGGATAAAATTTTCTCCGTCGGAACTTATGCCAATCCGGTGCGCATGTCGCAGTTACTTTCTAGCTTCGGCGACAATGTTTACACCGATTTCTCACTTAATGATGTGATGCGCCTTTATAGCATTACTTCTAAGATTCCCTCCAGCGACATTACCTCATTAGACCTAGTTACGCCGCCGCACGACTTCCTGACAACCGGCAATGTCGGCGGCTTTTCGGTTGTTAGACCCAAAACCGCCTTGTTTGACTACGCGGCTATTCAAAGTTATGTTCGCAACACGCTGCGCGACGGTTTTTTGGCCAAAGAGAATTCGGCCGTGGCGGTTTATAACGCCACTACCGTTGCCGGTTTAGGCAAGACCAAGGGCGATCTACTTAAATCCTACGGCTATAACGTTACTGTCGTTGATAATGCACCTAATCAGACCAATCCACTCAATACAGTCCTGGTTGATTTATCCAATGGTGTCGACAAATACACACGCCATTATCTGGAGTTGCGCTTTAAAGTTACTGCCCGCACTGCAATCCCGGCCGAATTTGGCATCAATCCGCCTGTTGGCACTAAGTTTGTTATAATTGTCGGCAAAGATGCAGGGCAGTAGGGGTAGGCATGCTAACGGCTCTTCTCGATAAAATAAAGCCCATCCGCGGCTTCTCACACCCGATTCATCTGGCCCTAGTTGCCGCTCTGCCAATTATTGCCTACATTTTAGTTCGGATTGATTTTGTTGGGCTAGCTATCTTGCTGGTTCTAATCGCCAAATGGCGGATTGTGGCAGTCAAGCCGCGCTACTGGATGGCTAATTTTATAGCCAATGGCATAGATACCATTGCCGGCATTTCGTTTGTAATTTTTATGTCTACTACCAGCGTCAAATGGTGGCAGCTTTTTTGGATGTTGGCTTACATTGCTTGGTTAACCTGGTTAAAACCGCGTAGTGGTGTGTTGTATGTTGCTGCCCAAGCCATGTTCGGCCAACTGCTTGGCTTGGCAGTTTTATACTTAAAGTTCGGCGATGCCTCAACCTTATTACTAATGGCAGGTACCTGGGTAATTACCTATTTAGCCGCCCGCCATTATCTAACCAGTTTTGATGAGCCGCATGCGCCGCTGCTAGCGCATGTTTGGGCCTATTTTTCGGCAGGACTGGCTTTCGTGCTTGGGCACTGGCTGCTGTTTTACGGATTGGTTGCTCAAATAATCATTATCTTAACGACAATTGGTTATGGTATTGCCGCCCTATACTACATGGACGCCACCGAAAGGCTGACGTCGTCGTTTGAAAAACAGGCGCTGGCTTTAATGGTGGCCATTTTGGTTATTGTTATAGTCTTATCCGATTGGTCGGGCACAACGATATAAAGAACAATGAACAAAGAACAAAGAGCAAAGAGCAAAGAGCAAGGAACTTGAGGGCTGAAATAATTGGTTCTTGGGGTTGGTATAATTTTCAGGTAGTCAAAGGAAAGAACAATTGAGACCAAACTTGAGCGCAGCCTTAAATAGATCCAAAACTAGCCTAGCCAAGATCAGGACTTGGTTAATAATCCTTTTTAGCGGCTTGCTTGGTTTTGGTGGCGGAGTTATTGGCGCTAATCTAGCCGGTGACAATACTAACCCAGCCGATACTGCTTCCCAAATCAGAGTAGTTAGTTCCGAAAGCCAGCTAATCGCTCAAATTGCCAAAGACACCGGCCAAAGCGTCCTTTCTATTAATGTCGAAAGCCAGTCCCAAGCCACGGATATTTTTGGTTTTGTCTCGCCCCAAACTGAAGCTTTTGCCGGCACTGGCTTCGTTATTTCGGAGGATGGCATCATTATCACTAACCGTCACGTGGTGCCGGCCGGCACATCGAGCGTTAGTGTAACTTTGGCCGACGGAACCCAGTATGACAACGTCCAAGTTCTGGGAAGAACTACCGAGGGCAGTTCTTTAGACGTAGCCTTTCTAAAAATAAGCGACTTAAAGAGCAAGAAATTAGTGCCTGTCAAACTGGGCGATTCGGCCAAAGTTCAAGTTGGAGACCGGGTTGTGGCGATAGGCAATGCCCTTGGCCAGTTTCAAAACACCGTAACTTCGGGCATTATTTCGGGCTATGGCCGTGATGTAACGGCCGGTGATGCCTCTGGCTTAGCGCAAGAAAATCTGACCGATCTTTTCCAGACCGATGCTGCTATCAATGAAGGCAATTCCGGCGGTCCGCTGGTTAATATTAACGGCGAGGTAATTGGCATTAACACCGCCATTGCCGGCGGCGCTCAAAACATTGGCTTTGCTATTCCAATCAATGACATCAAAGGACTAATTAAAACTGTTTTAAATAAAGGCAAATTAGAACAACCGTTTCTTGGCGTCCGTTATGTTTCACTGACACCGGACATAGCTTATGAGTTAAATCTGGATGTCGAGCAAGGCGCTTACATTGTTCCGTCAAGAGGTGGCCCATCGATTGTGGCTGGCAGTCCGGCAGAAAAGGCCGGTTTGCGCGAAAAAGACATCATTGTCAAAATTGATGGTAAAACAATTGACGAGAAAAACAGCCTGACTTCCATCTTGAGTCAATACAGTGTTGGCGACACAGTTGAACTGACTGTCAACCGAGACGGCCAAACTCTCACACTGAAAGCTACTTTGGAAGCCGCCCCATCATCGTAACCTACGCTCCTGCTTCGTTTTGTCTTAACAGCCAAAAGCTTCAGCCTAGAGCTATATTACTCCTCTCATTTTTGTAAAAAACTGCACTGCGATTTTTTACAAAAATGTAAACTAGAGCAGCTCAAATAATTGAACTAGATCTGAGTTTTGTTTTAGTTTATAGCCGGTTGATTTAGCGATTTTGACGAGTTTTTCGTGCTGTGGCGGCAGTGATTCAGTAAGTATGAAATCCGCTTTTTGTGGCGTTTTGGAGAGTTGTTCAAAAAGCCGGCGGTAAATGTCAAGGCCGTCAGGACCGCCGAAAATAGCCTTTTTCGGCTCGCGCGCCGCGGCCTTATTAATTCGCCATTTATCAGGCACATAAGGCAGGTTGCAAATTAGGGTGTAGGGTGTAGTGAGTAGGGAGTAGAGGGGTACGAAAAGGTTGCCTTGGAGGAATTTGATTTTGACGCCGTGGTCTTTAGCGTTTTGATGGGCAACCGCCAAACAGTTTGGATCAATGTCAGTGGCAATGACTTCAGCCTCCGAAATCTCCAGCTTGGTTGTAATGGCCAAGGCCCCACTCCCAGTCCCCACATCCACAATCTGTAAACTACTGTCTACTGCCTGCTGTCTACTGTCTACTAGGTCGAGCAATAGCTCGACCATCGTTTCCGATTCGGGACGGGGTTCTAAAACGTGCTTGTTGACTTTGAATTTTCGACCATAGAATTCCGTAAAACCACGAATATAAGCCAGCGGCTCATGCTTAGCCCGCCGCTTAATTTTTTTATCCAACCTCTTCAAGGACGGTCCTTGTAAGACAGTTTCGGGGTGGGCCAGTAACCAGGATCGGTCCTTGCCGGTTTCGTCTTCCAGCAATATCAGAACATCAAGCCGTGCTGTACCAATATCAGCCAGCTTAAGCTTAGCCTCGGCTTGGGCTAGCCAGCCTTTAATTGTCATTTAAGTTGTTTAAGAATCTGATCAACAACCTTTTTAATTGGTTTTGAGGAATCGATTTCGAAAGCGCCGGCGGCTCGGACTTCATTTTCCCAGGCTTGTTTACCGGCAAAAACACGGTGGAAATCAACCGGATGTTTGCCAAAATGGCTGGTTGTCCGGGTTTGCAGTCGATGGGCCAGTAGTTCATCGTCAGCCGTCAGTAGAAAAATTTTGTCGAACTGTGGGTAGTATTTCTTTTGATTGGCCGTTATAGAACAAATCAATAAATCTTCGTCCTGATGCTTTTTGAATAGGTTTTGCAGTACTTTTTCATCAAACACCCGCTCGTGCTTGTCGTACCATTCCAAAGTTGGATGCAGCGGGCGGGTCACTTTTTGGCCGGTCTGTTTATTGGCGTAATAACTGAAGCCGGCATCGGTATCATAGGCCGCATAACCGCGCCGGCTTAACTCGTAGGCAATAGTCGATTTGCCGCTGCCGGCCACACCGGTAATCAAGTACCTTCCGACCGTTTTCCGTTTTCCGTTTTCCGTTTTCATTGCGTTCTCCATGATCCGTTTTCCGTTTTCTATGGTAAACGGCTAATGGTAAAAGGTAAAATGCATCTTATTGCTCGCCTCGTTTTAGTTCTAGTTCTTTGGCTTGGAGTTTCTCAATCAAGTCGTCGATGCCGCCATTGAGCGCGCCTGGCAAATTACTGCGCGAATAACCGATACGATGGTCGGTGATGCGATCCTGCGGAAAATTATAAGTGCGGATTTTTTCGCTACGGTCGCCAGAACCGATAAGTGCTCGACGGGCGGTAGAAAGATGTTTGTGCTCCTCGTCAATTTTGGCCTGCAACAGGCGGCTGCGTAGCACGCTCATGGCCTTGGCTTTATTTTTAATCTGACTTTTTTCGTCTTGGGATGTCACCACTAAATTAGTTGGTAGGTGGGTGATACGGACGGCTGAATCGGTAGTATTAACACTTTGACCACCCGGCCCGCTAGAACGGAATACATCGACTCTAATTTCTTCGGGCTGGATTTTGATATCGGCTTCTTCGGCTTCCGGCAAAACGGCGACGGTGACGGTGCTGGTATGAATCCGCCCGCTACTTTCTGTTACAGGTACGCGCTGGACGCGGTGGACGCCGGCTTCAAATTTCAACTTTTGATAGGTATTTTCGCCCCGAACCGCAAATATGATTTCCTTAAAACCGCCGGCTTCTGACGGACTTTCGCTTAATAGTTCGGTTTTAAAACCATGATTTTCGCACCAGCGAAGGTACATGCGGTACAGATCGCCGGCAAACAAGCTGGCTTCGTCGCCGCCGGCAGCTGCCCGAATTTCAACAATCGCATCACGCTCATCGTTAGGGTCTTTTGGCAGCAGAACCTCTGTCAGTTTCTCCTCATTTTCGATTATTTTGGCTTCCAGCTCAGCCTGCTCGGTTTTAGCCAGTTCTGCCAGCTCGGCGTCATTAAGTGAGACCATATGCTTGGTTTGTTCAACTTGAGACTCAAGTTGTTTTTTTTCATCGAACAAACTAATAATCTGCTGCAGTTCGGCCTGCCGCCGCGCCAAAGCCGGATAATCCTTCGAGCCATAGATAGCAGAATCTTGCAACTTTGTCTGCAAGTTGGTAAATTCCTCCCTTAGATTTTTCTCTTTAGAATCCATAACTCATCTCCAGTATATAAAAGAACCGCCTGAAACTTGCATAGCAAGAGGCGGTTTAAACTAATTAGCTATTCGCTAGCGACGGGTTTGGCGGTTTTGGCGCCAAGCTTCTGACTTTTAGCTTTAGGCTTTGGGCTTTTTGGCTTCGCGGCTTTGGCAACCCGCGCGGCGCGTGCTTTTTCGGCAGCTTCGCGGCGGGCTTTGAACTTGTCAACCCGACCCTCGATATCAACCAATTTTTCCTGACCCGTGAAGAAGGGATGTGAGCTAGAGCTGATGTGGACCTTGACCAATGGATACTCAACGCCATCTAAAGTTATGGTCTCTTCAGTTTGAGCGGTTGAACGGGTCAAAAAGGTCGTGTTGTCATTGGTGTCCTGAAAAACAACCGGACGGTAATTTTTAGGGTGAATATCCTTCCTCATAGGCAGATAAGTATAGCCTTTTTACTCCTAAACTTCAATTCTTAAGCTGCTCGCAGCAGCTGACGTCTTTTGGCGATATCTTCTCTTAATATGTCTGCTTTGACTAGAGCTATATTCCCTAAAATGTTAAAGAGCTGCAAAGATTCTCCAGCAAGTCGCGCAGGATCAAGACCCCTTTTCTCTAATCGATCCCAGACGGCTTCGCCGGGGATAAGAGAACCATTAGACTCCACTAAGTCGATGGCTGCCTGAGTAGTTATCATACTCCAAGCGTCGTATCTTGGTTTACGCGAGCTCATTGGAGCCTATATTTTAACTTGAATATTTATTAAAACAACCGTAAAATATGAACACTAAAATTAAACAGCGGGGATAGATAATCCTCTCGAAAGATTCCGTGCAGGGTCAGTCGGGAAACCTCGCAAAGCAAGGAAGGATTAATACTTGTCGAAGTTCGGCGTTGATATAAAGAAGCTTTTAGAAGCCGGTGCCCATTTTGGCCACAGCTCAAGCCGTTGGCATCCAAAAATGGCGCCTTACATTCATAGTGTCCGCGATGGTAACCATATTATTGATTTGACCAAAACTGTGCCGGCGCTGGAGCAAGCCCTAGACTTTTTGGAAAAAACCTCATCTGATGGTAAGCAGATATTACTTGTCAGCACCAAGCGCCAGGCTCGCGACAAAATTAAAGAGGTTGCCGAAGCTACAGGCATGCCATACGTTAACGAACGCTGGCTAGGTGGAATGTTGACTAATCAAGCCACCATTGGCGCTCGGATTAAATATCTGGTTGATCTGGAGAACCGAATGGCTGGCGGAGAACTCGAGGCCCGTTATTCCAAATTGGAAGTCCAGCGCTACGGCGAAGAAATTAAAGCCATGAACAAGCTTTATGGCGGTATTAAGAACCTGCAGGCCCAGCCGGGCGCGATTTTTGTGGTCGATATGTTAAATGACAATATCGCTGTGCGCGAAGCCCATAAATTAAAGATTCCAGTCATTGGACTGGCCGATAGTAATGTTGATCCAACTTTAGCTACCTATCCGGTACCGTGTAACGATGATGCCACCAAGACAATCAATTTGATCTTAGATTATGTTAAATCGGCCATCGAAGCCGGTAAAGCCAAAACCAAAAAGCCTGCCAAGGACGAATTAAAAGAGGTTAAAACCGATGCTCGACTCAAAAAAGAATCAGCTAAACCAGAGCCAGAGGCTGTAACTGGACCGGTAAAAGGTATAGGCTAGAGATATGGCGAAGGTTGATATAAATAAGGTAAAAAGGCTCCGAGAACTTACTGGCGTAGGCATCACTGATGCTAAAGCAGCGCTAGTTGAGGCTGGTGGTGATTTTGATAAAGCCCTGGCCGCCATGCGTCAAAAAGGCTTGACCAAAGCCGCCAAAAGGGCCGAACGAGAAGCTCGGGCTGGTCTGATTGGTACATACTCTCATGACGGCCGGATCGGTGTAGTGGTGGAAGTTAATTGTGAAACCGATTTTGTGGCCCGAACCGATGAATTTAAAGAGTTGGTTAAAGATATCTGTCTGCAAATTGCCGCCAGCGAGAGCGAGGATGTTGAGGCTCTGCTAAAAGAACCCTATATCAAAAACCTCGAGATTATCGTCGGCGATTTGATCAAGGAACACATTGCCAAACTCGGCGAAAACATCGTCGTTAAGCGCTTTTCCCGTCTAGTTTTGGGTGAAGTTGATCAGGCTAAAAAATGAACCCGACTCAAGTAACTGCTGAAGTTAAATCCAAGCTGGATAGAGCGACGGACCATTTTAAGGACGAATTATCCAAACTTCGGACCGGCCGGGCTCATCCGTCCATGCTCGACGGTGTGACGGTTGATGCCTACGGCCAGCCCATGCCTCTTAAAGCTGTGGCTTCGATACTGGCTCCCGAACCACAATCGCTCCAAATTACACCTTTTGATGTTGATAATTTGCAGGCGATTGCTAACGCTATTCGTGATGATAAATCTCTCGGTCTCTCACCAACTGACGATGGACGAGTTGTCCGGATAGTCCTGCCGCCAATGACCAGCGAAAACCGCCAAGCCATGGTCAAGGTTTTGCATCAAAAGTCCGAAGACTGTTTGGTAGCGGCTCGTCAGGCCAGACACGAGGCCTTACGTAAGGGCGAGCAGGCCGAGAAAGCCAAGCAAATTGGTAAAGACGAACGACTTCATTTTGAAAAACAAATTGACGAACTTGTCGCCAAACATAAAGAAAATATCGAAGCGATGACTAAAACCAAAGAACAGGAAATTTTGACAGTCTAAATTAGGGTCTAGGGGATAGGGTGTAGGGTATAGTTTCGACCCTCGACCCTCGACCCTCGACCCTCGACCCTCGACCCTCTATACTTAGCTGTATGCAGATCTTTATTGCCATTTTGGGCTTTATTTTATTTATCGGCCTGATTTTAGTTCACGAGTGGGGTCATTATCTGGCCGCTCGCCGCAGCGGTGTAGAAGTTGAAGAATTTGGCCTTGGACTGCCGCCGCGAGCCTATGACAAAAAGACAAAGTCCGGCATGCTACTTAGTCTCAACTGGCTACCGCTTGGTGGTTTTGTCAAGCTAAAAGGCGAACACGATAGTGACCGGGAGAAGGGTAGCTTTGGCGCCGCCAGTTTTGGCGCTAAAACCAAAATTATGCTGGCTGGCGTGGTCATGAATTTACTGGCCGGCTTAATTTTGCTGACATTGTTAGCCTTCATCGGTATTCCTAAATTAATCAATCAAGAAACCGTCGGCCAAGCCCAATTTACGGTTAAAAGCGACGAGCGGCTGGTTAGCTCTCAAGCCATGGTTTATTACGTAGTGGCCGATTCGCCGGCCCAGTCCGCCGGCTTAAAAGAGCGCGATATCCTCGAAACTATCTCGACAGATAGCGAAAGTCGAACGATTAAAAATGCCCAAGATTTAAAAGCAGCCACCACCCATTTTGCCGGCCAAACGGTTACTATTACTTTAAAACGCAGTGGCCAAGAGCAAAAAGTTCAAGCTAAGTTGCTTAGCCCAAGCGAAGCAATGCAGGGTTCCGGAACTGACAAACCTTATCTTGGTATAGCACCAACCAGCCTAGAGGTTGTTCGCTACACCTGGAGCGCGCCGATTGTGGCGGTTGGCTTTACCAATCAGCTGATGGTTTTGACAGCTAAAGGCTTATGGCATGCCGTGGAAGGTTTAGGCTCAACCATTGCCGGTCTGGTAACTGGCAATGAGACGGCTCGCCAAAAGGGGCAGACCCAAGCCAGTTCGCAAGTCGGCGGCCCGGTGGCAATTATGGTAGCTATCTGGAATAGCGGTTCGCTCGGGCTTAATTTCTTGCTGATGTTTGTGTCCATTATTTCGCTATCTTTAGCCTTTATAAACATATTGCCAATTCCGGCGCTGGACGGCGGCCGACTGTTTATTATTAGTGCCACCCGGGCTCTACGAATCCGGTTATCGGCCGGTGCCGAAGAGTTGATTAATGGTATTGGAATTACCTTAATCCTGCTGCTCGCGGTATTAATAACAGTTGTCGATGTCCGACGGTTTTTTTAACAAAAACCAGAATGGCGAATAAAGAATGAAGAATGAAAAAAAAGTTCCTGATTCTAAATTCATAATTCATAATTCAGCGAGCAAAGCGAGTTTTGGGCATCCGCTTAGGGCGATTGCCAACGCTTTGTTAATCTTTCTGCTTAGTCAAATAATCGCTGCTCTCTTAATTGAACTTTTTGCAGCCGTGTGGCTAAGCCGCGCACCAACCGTTTCGGTACTTGGTTATTCAGCTACTGCCCAGTTCTTTTATATTTTGATTGCCGAACTTCTGGCAATCGGCTCGGTGCTGTGGCTACTGAAAAGACGCAAATTAAATCTTACCGATATTGGATGGGGTAGGCGACTGCAGAGCCGTGATTTTAAGATGGCGGTCGGTGGATTTATCACCTTCTTCGTGCTTCTAGTTGTAGTCAACGCCTCTTTAACGGCCCTTTTCCCGTCTTATAACGTTGATCAAACTCAAGATGTTGGTTTTAAGACAGTTACGCTTACTGCCGATAAAATTCTGGCCTTTGTAGCGCTTGTGGTGTTACCGCCTCTCGGCGAAGAAATATTAATGAGAGGCTACCTGTTTTCCGCCTTAAGGGCCCGCTGGAGTTTTGTAGTGGCCGGTCTTACCACCAGCGTTTTATTTGGCGCTGCCCATCTTTTAACCGGCGCTGACGATGACGGCTTACTTTGGGCGGCCGGCGTTAGCACTTTAGTTCTCTCATTGGTTTTGGTTTATCTGCGCGAAAAAACCGGCGCGCTTTATGCGCCAATCATGGTGCATGGTTTAAACAATATCCTAGCTTTCAGCGTTTATTTCAGCACATGAGTGGAGAGCGAAGAGTGGAGAGCTATCTCGAACCTCGAACCTCGAACCTCTTGATTGTTGTACAATCAAGTAATGAGGTTATCCCAGTCTTTTACGCGGACCACCCACGGGGTGCCGGCCGATGAGCAATCCCGTAACGCCAAGCTTTTGATTAAAGCCGGCTACATTCATAAAGAGATGGCCGGTGTGTATGTGCTTTTACCGCTTGGGTTAAGAGTCATCGAAAAGATTAAACAAATCGTTCGTGAAGAAATGAATGCTATCGATGGTCAGGAACTGCAAATGAGTAGTCTGCAGCGCAAAGAGCTTTGGCAAAAGACCGACCGTTGGGACGATAAGGAAGTCGATATCTGGTTCAAATCCAAATTGCGAAATGGCAGCGAGGTGGGATTGGCTTGGTCGCACGAAGAGCCAATTGTCGATATGCTCAAAAACTTTATCTCCAGCTACCGTGATCTGCCGGTCTATGTCTATCAATTCCAGACAAAACTACGCAACGAGATCCGGGCCAAAAGCGGAATCTTGCGCACCCGTGAATTTATCATGAAAGACATGTATTCACTGAGCCGCACGGCTGATGAGCATGAAGCATTTTACCAGCGAGCGATAGAAGCTTACCATAAGGTTTTCAAGCGCATTGGCATCGACGACAAAACCTTCTTTACATTTGCGTCCGGAGGCGCCTTTACTCAATTTAGCCATGAATTTCAAACCTTGCTGGCGTCTGGCGAGGACACAGTTTATCTAGATGAAATTAAAAAACGGGCCATCAACGCTGAAGTCATGAGCGATGAAGTGGCTTCATCGCTTAGTTTGGATAAAGCCAAATTGGAAAAGGTGACAGTGGCTGAAGTGGGCAATATATTTAATTTCGGAACCACCAAAGCCGAACAACTGGGCCTGCAGTTTAGCGACAAAGCCGGCCAAAAACAGCCGGTTTTTCTTGGTTCTTACGGCATAGGCATAACTCGGTTAATGGGAGTGGTTGCTGAGCTGTTCGCTGATGATAAAGGTCTGGTATGGCCAGAAGCTGTGGCGCCGTACCAAGTTCATCTTATAGCCCTGTCGGGCAGTCAAGCTAAAAAGTCTGCCGAGGCACTTTATGACCAGTTGACAACCGCTGGCGTTGAGGTAATATATGATGACCGGGGAGATAGTGCCGGTAAAATGTTCGCAGACGCCGATCTTTTGGGAGCCCCAATTCGTCTGGTCGTTAGCGAAAAATCACTGGCCGCCGGCGGTTACGAAATCAAACATCGCAAACAAGAAACCGCCAAAATCGTCCCCGTCGATTCGATTGTTGACATTTTAAGACGATAAGAATAAAGTTGTTACGAAATTTTGGTGCTTTATAAGTTTGTGCTTAAAAATCCTGAAAGGTGCAAAAGATTATCAATCAAGCCATGAAAAAAACGTTCAATTTTACTGCCGATGGTTTAAACGAGCTCAAAGCCGAGCTCAATGAATTGATTGGCCAGCGACCGGCCATTGCTGAACGAATTAAGCAAACCCGCGAGCTAGGCGATTTGAGCGAAAATGCCGAATACCAAAGCACCCGCGAAGAACAGGACAGATTGGAATCCAGAATTTCGGAATTAGAAAACGTGCTGAATAACTCTAAGATTATTCGCAAGCCCAAAACCGACGGGCAGGTGGTGCTAGGTTCAACCGTAAGGCTTAAAAGTGCTAGCGGCAAAACCACCCAGTTTCAGGTAGTTGGCACCATGGAGGCCGATCCTCTACGCGGTAAAATCAGCGACGAATCACCAATCGGCGCGGAGCTAATGGGCAAGCAAGTCGGCGACAAAGTAACTATCGCCAACTCCGAAGCCACTACCTACAAAATCACCCACATCAGCTAGAAATTAGGAACCAGGAATTAGAAATTAGTAATAATGCTGACCATTTTATACTAGTTTCTATTTACTAATTGCTATTTACTAATAGTATGAAGTGGCTTGCGAAGATTGTTGATGAGGTGGGAACCCGTCAGCCTAAAGGCGAGGTGCTGATTGAATCCGGCGCCAGTCCTTCGGGTGCTTATCATTTTGGGCATTTACGCGAAATTATCACCTGCGACGCGATTCGGCTGGAGTTAATTCGCCGCGGCCGGCAAGCTAAACATATCCACTACGTGGACGATTTGGATGCCCTACGTAAAATTCCGGCTAATGTGCCGGCCGAATTTGAAAAATATTTAGGCCAAGCCCTTTGTGATATTCCGGCGCCCGACGGCTCGAAGAGTTCTTACGGCGAATTTTTTCTAGCCGATTTTCTAAAATCGGCCAAAGTTTTGGGCGTCGAGATGGAAGTTATCCGCTCCCATGAAAAATATCGGGCCGGCTTTTTTACAGCCGCTATTGAAAAATCTCTGGCTGATGAAGCCAAGATCCGCCAGATTTTAGAAACTGTGTCTGGACATAAGCTTGATGATCATTGGTCGCCGCTGCAGGTCATAGAAGAAACTTACCTAAAAAACCGCAAATTTTTAGCGATTGATGAAAAAGCCAAAACGCTGGATTACGAAGATGCTCAAGGCAAAACTATGACTATCAGTTACGCTCACGGCCAAGCCAAATTAAACTGGCGAATCGATTGGCCGGCCCGCTGGTGGCTGCTTAAAATTGCCATTGAGCCGGCCGGCCGCGACCATGCCTCGGCCGGCGGTTCATTCGATACTGGCCTAGCTATTATTAAAGAGATTTTTGGCCAAAAAGGACCTATACCAGTGCCATATGATTTTGTTAACCGAGCTGGCGACACTAAAAAAATGAGCGCCAGTGCCGGTACCGGCATCAGCGCCACGGAAGTAGTCAAAGTCCTGCCGCCAGAAGTCGTGCGCTATTTTATGTTGCGTTTTCCGCCTAGCAAGAGGCTTTATTTTGACGAGCAAAACATCGATCAGCTGATTGACGAATTTGCCGGGCTGGCCGCCGCCGAGCCCGATTCGCCGTTAGTCCAAATATCACTCAATAAGCTCGAAAGGGTAGTTAGCAATGTGCCATTTTCTCACTTGGTTGCCGCCTATCAATCAGCTCTAAAAGACATCGATAAGACCATTGATATTATCAAGAGAGCCAGTCCGCAGCCAGTTGATGAGGCGGTAGTTAAAAAAGAGCTTAAATACATTGATGGCTGGCTAAAAAACTGGGCGCCGGAGTCTATTAAATTTGAGTTATCCAAGGCTGTTAAGAAGTCCGATTTTAGCGAGCCAGAAATGCAGTTCTTAAGCAAGCTAGCGGACGCAGTAGCTAAAGCGCCAAAAAGCGCTGACGGCGAGTGGTTTCATAAAGCCATCTATCAACTGGAGTTTACTAACCTCGATGCCAAAGCCAAATTCGAGACTTTGTATAAGGCTTTGATTGGCAAAACTTCTGGACCGCGGGCCGGCTGGTTTTTGTCAATTTTGCCACGAGATTGGTTGATTAAACGATTAAGATTCGAAGCTTAAAAGGCCTATAATAAAAGCCAATGCGAGTTGCTACGATAACCTCGTACGGTTTAAGTAAACGCTATCAGAGGGCCAAAAAATTTGCCCTGCGCGATCTGGAACTTAACATCACGCCCGGCGAAATTTATGGCTTTTTAGGACCCAATGGCGCCGGTAAAACCACCACCATTCGTTTACTGATGAATTTTATTGTGCCAAGCCGAGGCGAGGCCAGGATTCTGGGACTTGATACTTTAACCCAGTCGGTTGCCATAAAAAATCGAGTCGGATATTTACCGGCCGAAGTTGAGTTTTATCCGAAGATGACAGGCCGGCAGCTACTGGATTATCTATGTGATTTAAGAAGACCGCCTATCCCAAGTTACGTCAACGTCTTGTGCCGGCGTTTTAGGGTGGAACTAGAACAGCGTATATCAAGTTTGTCGCGCGGCAATCGTCAAAAGATAGCTATCATCCAGGCCTTTATGACTCAACCCGAGGTCCTGATTTTAGATGAGCCAACTACCGGACTTGACCCGCTGATGCAAGAGGAATTTTTTGATTTACTGCGTGAAACCAAGGCCCGAGAAGCGACTATTTTTTTGAGCAGCCACAACCTAACCGAAGTCCAAAAAGTCTGCGACCGGGTTGGCATTATCCGCAAGGGCCGGCTGATAAAGGAACAATCCATTTCTGATATCGTGGCCAGTTCGGTTAAGGTCTTTGATATCGCCTTTGCTTCACCAGTGCCAGAAACCGAACTTAAAGCAATTAGCGGCCTTAAATTCACACGTAATAGCGCCCACCATGCGACTGTCAGAGTAAAAGGTGATTTGCGGCCACTATTTAGAGTCTTAGCAAAAAATGAGGTTCGGACGATTGATAGGAAAGAATCTGATTTAGAAGAAGAATTCCTAAAATTTTACCGAGGCCAGTCGTGACTTCATCACTCCAATTCTCATTTGACATTTCACATTTCACATTAATTTTTCATTTATCATTTACCAAATATCTTTACAAATGGCCAATGATTAATAATTTGGCAAATGGTAAATGGCAAATGGTAAATGCTGCCGGAGGCAGCTTGTAATGTGGTCAGTTTTGCATTGGACTTTTTGGCAGCGGCGATGGTCAACTTTATGGTGGTGTTTGGGGGTGGCGGCTTTCATTGTCCTGTCTTTGGGTTTCTATGCTTCGTTTCGTGACCAAGCCGCCCAAGTCAACGAAATTCTAAATCGATTGCCAACTGCGGCCCGGGCACTATTTTCTGATACCGGCAATTTTCTGACGCCCGAAGGCTTTCTTAGCGCTAGGTTGTATTATCTTTTACTGCCGCTACTTTTAAGCATATTAGCGATTGGCTTAGCCAGCAGCTTAATTGCTAAGGAGGAAGAGCAGGGCACTCTGGAAATCCTATTATCACGCCCCATTTCCAGAAGTAAGTTACTGGCTGGTAAAGCTCTAGCCGGGCTGATTATTGTTTTGACTGTTAGTTTGGTGGCCATGGTTACAGCTGTGATTGTTTGTCGTCTGGTCAAGCTACCGGTTGCCTTTGACCGCATCATTTTAGCCACCTTACTGGCGACGTTGTTGGCCTTAATTTTTGCCAGCATCGCCTTTTTGGTAGCGGCTCATGGGCGGGCCAGAGCCGCCAGCGTTGGCATTGCCACATTGTTTGGTATAGCCAGTTACTTAGTTTCTTCGCTTGATGACGTCGTTAGAGCCTTACGCCTTCCGGCAAAACTTTTACCGTACCATTACTACCGGCCAGGTGAGGTTTTGGTAGGTAACTTTAACTGGCGCTTTGCATCGGTTTTAGTTGGCGTCGTCGGTCTTTTAATCTTGCTATCATTCTTAAGCTTCCGCCAAAGGGATTTAAATGACTAGTCAGAAAGCGATTTTTGCGGCGGGATGTTTTTGGGGCGTCCAGTACTTTTTTGATATGGTACCGGGCGTTATCAAAACCGTTGTTGGTTACAGCGGCGGGCATACCAAAAATCCAACTTATAAACAAGTTTGTAGCCATACGAGCGGCCACGCCGAAGCCGTAAAAATTGTTTTTGATACTAAGAAAGTCAGTTATGAAACTCTGGTTAGACATTTCTTCCGGATCCATAACCCAACGCAGTTAAACCGACAAGGTCCAGATGTTGGCGACCAATATCGCTCGGCTATTTTTTACTCTAATGTCACCCAGAAAAAGAAAGCTCAAAAAATCTTGGATGAGCTGAACAAATCACAATTTCATGGCCGAATTGTCACGACTCTAGAGCCAGCCGATCAATTTTATCCAGCCGAAGATTATCATCAAAAATACACTCAATGTACGGGAAGAGGGATGTGTCACGTGGCTTATGAGCCTATTGACTAGCGAATAATCCAGTTAGGGTAGTTTTGGCCAGGACGTGGCCTTGCATGGCTTGTTCGAGCACCGGTCGTTCACTTCCGGCCGGTAAATTCAAGATAGTATCCAAGGCATAAAGTTTAAACATGTAGCGGTGAGTGCCGGTGCTGGCCGGCGGGCAGGGACCCATGTATTGGCTTTGGCCGCCGTCGTTTTGACCTTGAACCGCACCAACTGGAACAGTGTTGGCGTTGATACTAGTCGTGGCGAGCGGTATGTCCCACATTAACCAGTGAACAAAATCACCACTGACGGCATCGGGATCGTGGACAATTAGTGCTAGCGCTTTAGCTTCGGCCGGCACATCGCTAATGGCCAGTGGCGGATTGACGTTTTCACCCTTACAGGTATATTGGACCGGAATTGGCTGATTATCGCTAAAAGCCGATGAACTTAGGGCTAGTGAAGTGCTGGTAGCCGGCGGTTGATTGTCCATCTTTTTACCTCCCGAGTCTTTATTGACTATCACAATTATAATACCGATGACGACAACCAGCAGTGAAATTACTAACCAACCAAGCCGCCAGCGCATAGTTTAATAATAACAACTTGCTAAGATTAAACTATGCAAAGCTTAAGCCGTAAGCAGTTTGAGAAAATAGTCGCCGAAGCCATCGACGGCATTCCCGAACTTTACCAAAAGTATCTGAAGAACGTTGCCTTTATTATTGAAGATGAACCAACTCCCGTTCAACGTCAGCAGCTAAAGCTAGCAGACGGTCACACATTGTTCGGTCTGTATGAAGGCACGCCACTGCCATCACGCGGTGGCGCCACCAAACTATTGCCCGATAAAATCACGCTCTTTAAATTGCCGCTGGAAGCCATCAGCCGGAATGTAGAAGAACTGAAGCAAAACGTCCGTCACACAATTTGGCATGAAGTAGCCCATTATTACGGACTGGACCACCGACGTATAGATGAGTTAGAAAAATAAAAGTTCCTTAGCTAGCGACTAGTGACTAAAGACTAGTTGCTGCCGGCTTGCCGGCCTTGTGGATATGTGTCTTGAAATATTGTGCGCTTAAGCATATGATGGACTCATTAACAATTAAGGAGGAAACTATGTGGCAATACTCGCCTAAGCAAGTAGCAAACAGCATGCTTATGCTCTTTGTAGGCTTAACTGAAATGTTACTTACTTTAAGGGTGGCGCTCAGGTTCTTCAATGCCAATCCAGACGCTTCGTTTGTAAATTGGGCCTACACCCAGACACAAACGTTGCTGGAGCCATTTAGGGCAGTGTTTACATCCACCGACGTCGTCTTGCGCGGCTGGGTAGTAGACTATGTCGCCTTGTTCGCTATGGCGGCTTACGCAGTGGCGGGCTACTGGCTGGTGTCTTACATGCGTAGCATGAAGTAGACTATAGAAGCCTAAAACTTAAAACCGAAAATAAAATTGGGCGCGGGCTTAATTCGCAAAAAGCCCGCGCCATTTAATTTGGCTGTACAATTAACTTATGAATCCTAAGTACGTCAAGATCGGCCTAATCGCCATCATTGCAGCCGTTGTTCTTGCTCTAATTTCTTGGCTGGCAATCGTCATTGCCGGCTGACATATAGACTGTATTGTCCCGTAATCATAAGCGTGATAATCTTAAATCAACTTAATGGAGGTTAGGAAATGCCGCCAGCAGAACCCTATCAAACGCCCTCATTGCCCGTAGGAGCTCATGCGCCATCACCCCCATCGTCACTCCCACCCACTCCAGTGCCAGCCATAAACACCTCGGTATCTAGAAATGATTTGCCGGTTGCAGTTGTCCAAGCCCTAAGTGTCCGTGGCGTCGAATATGCCATGATGACCTTTAGTCTTTGGCTGATTGCCGGCAGTATTATCTGGGTTCTAATAGCACTGGTCAATGGCGGCACTTCATTTAAGGCATTGGTTCTGCCAACGGCCATACTGATCGCCTGTGTGCCTGTTTTTGGCTATCTTTTCATGCGACTCAAAAGGGAAGAGCTTGCCAATCCGGATTTGCGCTTTGATCCTTCTAAACGGCGCCTAAGCCAATTCACCGAAATAATCGCTTTTGCCGCCTGTCTTTTTAACGTCATAGGTTTTATATACTTACTGTTGCAGAAAGCGGCGGGGGAAACCGCACCGACGATAGTAAAATCTTTCTTGACAATGCTGATTGTGCTGGTGGTCGCCGGTGGAATTCTGACGTACTACTGGCTAGACGAACATAAATTACGTAATAGATGAACTCGCTGCGTAAGTATCTTCTCGGCATATTGGCGCTGGGTCTTTTAACAATTATTCTGGCAACTTATGTTCTAATTCAAGGCGCGAGCGCCAAGCAGGACAACCTAACACTTAAAGCCGCCAAGGATGCCGCCGAAAAAGTCAACAATTATGTTACCGAAAAAAATGAAATTCCTGTCTCCCTCAATGAAGCAGGAGTCAAAGATGCTCCAAATACCATTAAGTACCAAAAGAAAAGCGCCTCGGAATTTGAATTTTGCGCGACCTATAAAAAAGCCAACCAATTGAATATTGGCAGTTTTGATCAAATTCTTTTCGGATTGACGGCTGGTGGACAGGCTGCCAGCAGTAGTTCTTATGGCAATTACGATTCATCATATTTATATATTGATGACCAATACAAGGCCGGTGAAAATTGCCAGACAATCAAACCCTACATCTATTCTCCAGAGCCGCTTAATGATTCCAGTACGGATCTATGTTCACCAGAGAACCCAGATTATGAGCTGTATAAGGAATATTGTGCGGAAATCAACCCTCCTAGCATTGTCAACTAATTGTTAGAATATAGCTAATGACATATAAGAGATGGCGGAGCCCGCCTTATAAACCGGGGCAAACTGCTCCGTTCAAAATTAGTCGCAGCAAGATAGACTTATTTGTCCAGTGTCCACGCTGCTTTTGGCTGGACGGGCGACTTAAAATCAGTCGGCCCGGCGGCCCGCCATTCCAACTCAATAAAGCAATTGACGAACTGCTCAAAAAAGAATTCGACTCATTCAGGCTGAAGGGCAAACCCCATCCCTGGATGGTCGAGCACAAAATTCAGGCGGTGCCAATGCAACATGATGATCTTGATAAATGGCGACAAAATTTTACTGGCGTAGCGACTTTGCATCAACCAACAAACCTACTTATTTATGGGGCAATTGATGATTTATGGATCGATAATAAAGGCCAGGTATATGTAGTCGACTACAAAGCGACAGCCAAGGCAGGCGAAGTTAACTTGGATGCCGAGTGGCAGAAAATGTACAAACGGCAAATGGAAATTTACCAGTGGTTGGTTAGGCAAAACAATCTTAATGTTAGCGACACTGGCTACTTCGTATACTCTAACGGTCGGTTGGATTCGGACGGTTTTTATAATAAGCTCGAATTTCACACCAAGATTATCAGCTATCAAGGTAGCGACAAATGGCTAGAACCAACAATAAAAAAAATGAAAGATTGCCTGGAAGGTGAAATGCCCGCAATTGGTAAACAAGTTATGGATCCTTCCAAGCCCTGTGAGTTTTGTACCTATGCCAAGGCCCGTACCGAACTAACCCTCAATCACATAAATGGCAAAAGGCCAACCAAGCTAAAGACCAAATAGCTATATAATAAAGCTATGCTGGATATTAAATTTATTCGGGAGAAGGCTAAGCTTGTTGCTGAAAAGTCCAAGCAGAAGGGCTTTGATGTTGATATTAAAGAACTACTTGAAGTCGATGAAAAACGACGCAGATTACTTGAAGATATTGAAAAACTCCGAGCCGAGCGGAACCAACTAGCTGAAGCCGCCAAGGGTTTTAAACCAAGCGATGTACAGATAAAGCAGGGCAAGGAACTAAAGGATAAATTAGCCAAGCTTGAAGCGGAAATTAAGCCGCTCGAAACTGACTTTGAGAAGCTCCTAAAGCAAGTACCTAATATGCCGGCAGACGACGTGCCGGTAGGCACAAACGAGAAGGATAACAAGATTGAGAAAGAATGGGGCAAAAAACCGCGCTTTGACTTTAAGCCCAAAACTCATTGGGAAATCGCCGAGGGTCGCGGCTTAATTGATAAAGAGAGGGCGGCCAAAGTTGCGGGTAGCCGATTTGCTTATATCAAAGGCGATCTTGTTAGGATGCAATTTGCGCTTGTTCAACTTTGTCTTGAGACTTTAACCAACGAAACCAGGATAAAGGAAATCGTCAAACAGTTTAAACTTGGCGACATTCCAACTAAGCCATTCGAGCCGATTTTACCACCGGCCATGATTCGAACTGAAGTTTTCGACAATATGGATCGGCTGGAGCCGCGCGAAGAACGTTACCAAGTAGGCACTGATGAGGATGATTTATGGCTGCAGGGTAGCGCCGAACATACTATTGGCCCAATGTACATGGACGAAATTTTACCGGAGGCAGACCTACCGATTCGCTATATTGGTTATTTAACAAGTTTTCGGCGTGAAGCTGGCAGCTACGGCAAAGACATTGAGGGCATTATTCGTATGCACCAATTCGACAAGTTAGAGATGGAGAGCTTTTCAACGCCGCAAATGGGACTAAAAGAACATCTTTTCATGATAGCCATCCAGGAATACTTGATGCAGCAACTTAAACTTCCGTATCATGTTCTTAACAAATGTACAGCCGATATCGGCAAACCCAATGCCCGCGGCGTTGATCTTGAAATCTGGCTGCCGGGCCACAATCGATACCTAGAAACACATACGGCCGATTTTATGACTGACTATCAAGCCCGCCGACTGCATACGCGCTATAAAAACTCAAAAGGTGAGGTCGAATTAGTGCATATCAACGACGCTACTGCTTTGGCGCCGGGTCGAACAATGATTGGTATTATTGAAAATTACCAAAATGACAATGGCTCGATAACTGTGCCAGAAGTTTTGCGGCCCTATATAGGCGGCCAGGCCACCATTTGAAACTCCGAAGTGCTAAAATAGTTGAGACAGAGAGTGGGAAAAGGTTAATTTAATTGGCTATTTTACCGAGTAAAAAATTTATTAAGCGGCTGCTAGGTGATCCGCAAGCCGCCACCATAAAACGCCTGAAAAAAAGGGTAGTTGAGGTTAATGCTTTGGCTGATGAGTATCAGAAACTATCGGATGATAAGCTTAAAGCTAAAACCGGCGAATTTAAAAAGCGCCTAGCCGGTGGTGAAAGTCTTGATAAATTACTGCCGGAGGCCTTTGCCGCTGTCCGCGAGGCATCCACTCGGACGCTCAAACAACGCCATTTTGATGTTCAGCTAATTGGCGGCATGGTGCTACATGAAGGTGGTGTGGCCGAGATGAAAACCGGTGAAGGTAAGACTTTAGTAGCCACGCTGCCGGTTTACCTCAACGGCCTAGAAGGCAAGGGCGTTCATATTGTCACAGTTAACGATTATCTAGCCCAGCGTGATGCCGGCTGGATGGGTCAAATTTATAATTTTTTGGGGATGAACGTTGGTGTTATTATCCCCGACGAATCGTATCTTTATGATCCAAGCTATACCAATAAAGACCACGTCGATGAACGCTTCCGCCACCTGGCGCCGGCCACCCGCCAAGAAGCATATAATGCCGATATAACTTATGGTACCAACAATGAGTATGGCTTTGATTACCTGCGCGATAACATGGTCCGCGAAGTCGACCAACTACGCCAGCGCGACCTGAACTTTGCCATTGTAGACGAAGTGGACTCGATTTTAATTGACGAGGCCAGGACGCCGCTGATTATTTCAGCCCCCTCTACCACCAGCGCCTCGGCTTATGAGCAGTTTGCTCGAGTTGTCCGCCAGCTTAAAGAAACCGAGCATTATGAAAAGGACGAGAAGCGCCGCAGCGTAGTGCTGACCGACGCCGGCGTGGAACTGATGGAAAAAACGCTTGGTGTTGACAATCTTTATTCAACTGACAACTTGCGGGTCATTTACCATCTTGAACAAGCACTGCGAGCCGAAGTGCTGTTTCACCGCGACAAGGACTATGTGGTTACCCGCGAGGGCGAAATCGTCATAGTTGATGAATTTACCGGCCGTCTGCTGCGCGGCCGCCGTTATAACGAAGGTTTGCACCAAGCGATTGAAGCCAAAGAGGGCGTTGAGGTTCAAGAAGAATCAATGACGCTGGCCACTATTTCCTTTCAGAACTACTTCCGTCTTTATAAAAAACTGTCGGGCATGACTGGTACGGCGGCCACCGAGAGTGAAGAGTTTCATCAAATTTATAAAATTAACGTGGTTGAAGTACCGACCAATAAGCCGATGATTCGGACGGATCTGACTGATCGAATTTATAAGTCCGAAGCCGGAAAATTTCGGTCGATCGTCAGTGAAGTAGCCGCGCTTCATAAGCGAGGTCAGCCGGTCTTACTTGGGACTGTTAGCGTCGAAAAGAATGAACTGCTGTCGAACTTTCTAAAAAAAGCCAATGTTCCGCACGAAGTCCTTAATGCCAAAAACAATGAGAAAGAAGCGGCCATTATTGCCAAAGCCGGTCAAAAGGGCGCCGTTACATTAGCCACTAATATTGCCGGGCGGGGTACCGACATAGTTTTGGCCGACGGTGTAGTTGATCTTGGTGGTTTATTCGTTATGGGCTCCGAGCGGCACGAAGCTCGCCGGATTGATAATCAGCTACGTGGCCGGACCGGCCGGCAGGGCGATCCGGGTATGACCCAGTTTTACGTATCTTGTGAAGACGATTTGATGCGCATTTACGGCGGCGAAAAAATTGCCGCCATTATGGGTCGGCTCAAAGTTGATGAAGATACGCCGATTGAAAGTCGGATGATAACCAAGGCTTTAGAAGGCGCCCAAAAGAAGGTTGAGGGCTTTAATTTTGACATGCGTAAAAACGTTGTCCAATACGACAATGTCATGAACCGTCACCGCAAAGCGGTTTATGCTCTGCGCCGCGAAGTTTTAAAAGCCGAAGACATCAGCCCAAGGGTTATCAAATATATCGAAGAAGAAGCTCAAGTTTTAATCGATCATCCAGAATCTTTGAGCGAACATTTCGAGACGATTTTAACGGCGACTTTTCCGTTTGACGAAGCCACGCTTGATAAGTTATTCGCGGTCGAAGCTAGTCGCTTTGGCGATGAACTAAAAAAAGCAACCCAGGACTTTTATCATGCCAAAGAGCGGCAGTTTGGCTCGGAGATAATGCGCAAAGTGGAGCGCGATATCTACTTACAGCTACTCGATACCTTGTGGATGCAACATCTGGAAAATATGGATCACTTACGCCAAGGCATCCACTGGATAAGCGTCGGTCAGCGCGACCCGCTAGTTGAATACCGCCGCCAGTCCCAGCTGATATTTGATGAAATGCAAAATACTTTGCGCAGCGAAATCGTCCGGGCAGTTATGCACGCTCAACCGCTGGAAGCCGAACTTGAAAAAGAGGTTGATACCGAACTGACAAGAGCGGCGGCTTCATCGGTTGATAACGCTGCCCAAATTACCCAAGCCGAAAAATTTGAAGAATCAGACTTTGATAAGGCGCAGGCCCAGCAAATTGCCCAAGCTAAGGCTCATAACCAGCGACGCAAAGCCCGTAAAGCTGAACGGCAGCGCAAAAAATCTGCTAAGCATCACCGCCGCAAATAAAAAACCTTATGCTTGGAGAGTCGGAAGATTGTCTGTAGAATTGTTTTTAAAGCTAATTCCTAATTCCTATTTACTAATACATGAGACATAACGTTAGCGAGGTTCAACTAAAGAGTGGCGCCCGTGGGGTGTTGATTGACATTCCCGGTGCCAGCGTGACCGTCTACGAACTTAATTTTCGGGCCGGTGAATTTCTGGTGCCATACGATAAATGGGAAGTACCGCACCTGATGGAGCATGTTGTCTCGGCTGGTGCTAATGAACAATATCCAGACCGCCGCGTTTTTAATGCCGAAATAAGCAAAAACGGTGCCGAAATTAATGCCTACACTAGCTATTATTCGGTTGCCTATGTTGGCGAAGTGGCCGATTTTGAATGGGACAGAGTCATGAACTTACAGAATGTTGCTTTAGCTAAACCACTTTTTTTACAGACTGAATTTGATGCCGAGAAAGGCAATATCCGCGATGAACTAACTAGTCTGTCTAACAATCATTTTCGTCAACTATCGCTATCAATGAGTCGAGCCTTTGGTTTTCGCGCAGTCAATGATAAGCAAAGAGTTAGGTTACTAAAAAAAGTTAGCCTGGACGACCTAATCGACCACTACAAGCAAACCCATTACAGCCGTAATTTGCGATTTATTATTGCTGGCAGTCTTCGTGGTCGGCGAGTAGCCGTAAAACAGTTAGTTGAAAGTCTGGAATTGCCAAAAGGTAAAGCCCGCAAAGTGCTGCCGGATGAACAAGCCAAGCGGCCGAACAAGACCGTTTTTATGAAGAACGAAACAATACCCAATATTTATCTAATTATTTCCAGCCAGTTTAACGAAATTGTGCCACAAAGAGAGGAGGATGCCCTTAAGTTAGCCCGAGTTATCTTAACCGATACAATGTACTCACGCATCTTTGGCCAGGCTCGCGAACATGGTTTGGTCTATCACGTAAATTCAGGCCATCATATCGCCAGTCGAACGACTGAATGGTGGCTAAGCACCCAAGTCATACCGTCTAATGCCCCGGCGCTTTGCGATATCATCTTAGCCGAGATTAAGAAGGTCCAAAACGGCATCATTGATGATGCTGAACTAGAGAATGCCAAACAATATGCTCTGGGCGTACACCAACGCTCCCTCCAAACTGTCCATAGCGTAGCTAGCGCCTACTCACGTTATTTTTTCGATGGCCAGATTGAGGATTTAAAGACTTTTCCAGCCCGAATTAAAGCCATCACTAAAGCCGACATTGCCGTAGCCATGCGGCTGCTGTTTCACCAGAAGATTGGAGATGTTGGCGTGCTTGGCGGGACCGATAGAACTATAGTTAACCGGTTACGCGAACAACTCCAACCGCTTTGGCACTAACAGTAAATTTTCATTTTTCATTTAACATTTCACAATTATTTAAACATTTTTCATTTGTCAGATGTTGATTAGTTTAATTGTCTGTAAAATGGTAATTGATAAATTAATGGCAATTGGTAAATGTAAATTGCTAAATGTCTCCGGAGGAGACCTGTATGGAAGAACTACAGAAGCGGACAGATCAATTCGAACAGGCACTGGATCAGGCTGTCGCCAAGCTGAATTTGTCTAAATTAGAGTCCGAATTGAACACGCTGAATAAGAAAATGACTGAACCGGACTTTTGGAAGGATGCCAAAAAAGCTCAAGCCATCAGCCGCCGAGCCGGGGATTTAAGCCGGCGCCTGGCGCCATGGCAAAAGCTGGTTTCAGATTTTAAGACCGTCCAAGAACTGTTAGCTACAAAAGATCTTGGTCTTGAGAATGAGCTGACAAAACAGCTAGATGGGTTAGACAAGCAGCTGTCTGGGCTACAGTCAGAGCTTAAATTCCAAGGGCCTTACGATGATCATGACGCAATTATTAGCATCTACGCCGGTGCCGGCGGGACCGATGCCCAGGATTGGGCGCAGATGCTGCTTAGGATGTATGTTCGTTGGGCCGATAGTCAGCATTTAACTCTTAAAACTATTGATCAATCGGTCGGCGAAGAGGCCGGTATCAAAAGCGCCACGATTGAGGTTTCTGGCGGTGACTGGCTTTATGGCAAGCTGGCCGGCGAGCACGGCGTCCATCGCCTAGTCCGATTAAGTCCGTATAACGCCGATCATAAGCGTCAAACCAGTTTTGCCAAAGTCGGAGTACTGCCTTTGATTAGCCAGCCTGATGAAGTTGGGCTTGACCAAAAAGACCTAAAAATCGATGTTTTTCGGGCCAGCGGCAAAGGTGGGCAATCGGTTAATACAACTGATTCGGCGGTTCGGGTAACTCATCTGCCAACTGCTATATCAGTAGCTATTCAAACCGAGCGTTCACAGTTGCAAAATAAGGAAACAGCCCTTAGTATTTTGCGCTCAAAACTTGTTCAGCTTCAACTTGAACAGCATGCCAAAAACCTAGCAGAGATAAAAGGGCCTTCACAATCAGCCGAATGGGGTAATCAGATCCGCAGCTATGTACTTCATCCCTATAAACAGGTTAAGGATTTGCGAACAGATTATGAAACCACTAACCCAGAAGTGGTGCTGGATGGTAAGCTTGAACCATTGATCGAAGCCTGGCTGGACAAGAAGTAAATATACTGCTTTTGCTATACTGATATAAATGATTCTTTTAGACAGGGTAACCAAGGTTTACGACCGGCGGGAAGCGGCCCTGGAACGAGTTAGCCTGCATGTGGAGTCTAAAGAGTTCGTGGTTATCGTCGGCGCCAGCGGTGCTGGCAAATCAACTCTTTTTAAATTACTGACAAGAGAAGAGAAGCCTACCAGCGGCAAAATTATCGTCGGCGCCATAGATTATGAAGATTTGAAAGATAAGGACATTCCAAAATTACGTCGCAAAATTGGCGTGGTATTTCAGGATTTCAAATTGTTGAGCAATAAAACAGTTACTGAAAACGTGGCCTTTGCTTTAGAAATTGCCGGTGCCACCAATGCCGAGATTAAACACACTGTACCGAAAGTCCTTGACGTAGTTGGCTTAAAAGATAAGGCTCGTAGTTATCCGCGTCAACTGTCCGGCGGCGAGAAGCAGCGAGTAGCCATCGCCAGAGCCATCGTTCGTCAACCCAAGATATTAATCGCCGATGAGCCAACCGGTAATCTTGACCCAAAGCATGCTTGGGATGTTATTAAGGTATTGGAAAAAATCAACCGCTTTGGCACGACAGTTCTGTTAACAACCCACAATCAGGAGATCGTAAATTATTTGAAGCGGCGCGTGGTTACTATTCGCGACGGTAAGGTGGTTAGCGACAGGGCAGTCGGTAGTTATAAAACAGTATGAGCAAACATTCACCATTTCCCAATTCACATTTACCAATTAAGTATTATTTATCATTTACTAAAACATTTGATAAATGGCTAATGGTTAATAATTCGGCTAATGGCAAATGGGAAATGAAAAATGAGGCCGGAGGCCGTCTATGAAAGATCATAGATTTATTACTGTCGAGCGCATCCTTAAAACCGGCGTCGTTAATTTTTTGCGCAATATCTGGATTAGTATAGCCGCTATTGCCATGATAACAATCACCTTGACGATTCTACTATTTGCCATCGTCGCTAATGCCACCTTTGCCAACAGCATTACCGATCTTACCAGTCGGATTGATGTATCGGTCTACCTTAAAGATAGCGTGACAGAACAACAGAGCAATCAATTAATAGCCGACCTTAAAAAAGTTGAGAACGTTAAATCAATCGAGTATGTTTCTAAAGAACAGGCCCTAAAAGATTTTCGTGAGGATCATGCTAACGACCCAGAAACTCTGTCAGCTGTTTCCGAAACTGATAACACGCTGCCGGCATCACTAAAAGTTAAGCCTAATGATCCAAACCGACTGCAAACAATTAAAGATTTTCTGGATAAAAAAGAAATTCAGGCTCTACAATCAGAGCCAACATCTTATTCAGGTGAACGTAAAGAGGCAATTGACAGCATTGCCAAAGCTACAGACTTTTTCCGAAAGGCCGGTATAGTTGGCATTATTGTTTTCATCATAATTTCTATGCTAATCATCTTTAACACCATCAGGATGGCTATATTTAACCGTCGCGACGAACTTATTATCATGCGCTTACTTGGTGCCAGCCCATGGTACATTAAAGGGCCATTTGTAGTGGAAACAATGATGTACGGTATCATGGCGGCAATTGTTTCGATAGTTATTGTTTGGGGGTTATTTGCTATCGCTTCGACCTTGGAAGTTAGCAGCCTACTGGATATTGATTTTTCAAGAAACTATTTTTCAAGGCACTTATGGTTAATAGTTATAGCCCAGATCGGAGCTGGTATAATTATTGGCGCTGCCTCGTCGGCCGTGGCCACGCGACGTTATCTTAAACTCAAATAGACATACCGGCGAGGTGGGTTAAAGCCCGGCAAAGTACTATCCTTAATGCTTGCGCTAAAGAGGAAGGAGTGGTATAATTTCGAGGTTAATGCAAAAACAAAAAATCAAAAAATTACTGGCTTATAGAAAAACGGCTAGCACCGCTGGCATCGCTTTGCTTCTAGCGTTTGGCATTATCTTGAGTGGTTTAGTAGGGGCTGATCAATTTGATGATCAAATCCGCGAACTGCAAAACCAAAATAGTGGTTTGCAGCAGCGTTCCGGTTCGTTGGCGGCTGAAGCTGCCAGCTATCAGGATGCCATTAACAAGCTGCAAATTGAGATTAATGGTATACACCAAGCCATCCTTGACAATCAGCGTAAGAATGATGAACTACAAAGACAAATCGACGCTACACAAGCCGAACTTACCCATCAGAAGTATATTCTTGGACAGAATATTAAAACTATGTATCTTGAAGGCCAGATTTCCACTTTAGAAATCCTAGCTAGCAGTAATGATCTAAGTGAATTTGTTGATAAGCAAGCCTATCGCAATTCTGTTCAGAGAAAAGTCAAAACCACGCTTGAAAAGATAACCCAGATAAAGGTTGAACTGGAAAGTCAGCAACGACAAGTTCAAATTATAATTAATGAACAGGAAGCCCAGAAAGCCCAGTTAGCCTCTAGCCAAGACGAACAATCCAGAATGTTGGCTTATACGGAGAGTCAGAAGGCTTCATTTGACTCTCAAATTAAGGCCAATCAAACCCAAATCAGCGAGCTTAGGCGTCAGCAGGCGGCTACCAATGCTCGACTGTTTGGCGGTGGCCAAATTATCCAAACCAGCCGCTGTGATATTTATCCGCAGGACTGGTGTAACGCCCCGATGGATAGCATTATTGACAGTTGGGGTATGTATAATCGCGAATGTGTTTCCTGGACGGCTTACCGAGTAGCCGCCTCCGGCCGTTACATGCCTTACTGGGGCGGGCGGGGCAATGCCAACCAGTGGGATGATAATGCTCTGGCAGCCGGTATTCCAGTTGACGGTAATCCCCAAGTTGGTGACGTGGCTGTCAGTAACGCTGGTTATTATGGGCATACTGCTTATGTTGAGGCTGTTTACGATGACGGCACCATCTTGGTCAGTCAGTTTAATGTTGATTGGCAAGGTACCTATAGTATGGCTAGAATTCGAGTTGGTAACTTGGTATTCATTCACTTTCCGTAGCCACCTAGGTTGTTTAAGCACCTGTTATAATAACCGTAACCTTCATGGACGGCTTGAATAACTACAATCCGGTGAATGAGACAGTTGCCCGCAAAAAGAGCTGGCCGGTTCTTAAAATAATTATTAGCCTGTTGTTTGTTTTGGCGATTTTCGCGGCCGGTGTGTCTATTGGCCGCGGCGATAAAATTAACCTTAAGGGTTTAAGCGCTCCCAAAAGCACTCCAACGGCTCTGGATTACTCATCGGTTGACCAAGTTTATAATCTATTAAAGTCGAATTTTGATGGCAGTTTAGACACTAGTAAATTGCTAGATGGTCTAAAGTTCGGCTTGGTCCAAGCAGCCAATGATCCCTACACCGAATACCTTAATGCGGCCGATGCCAAAGAGCTGGACAATCAACTATCAGGTACCTTTACCGGCATTGGCGCCGAACTTGGCACCGATGAAAATAACAATATTGTAGTGGTAGCGCCGCTAGCTGGTTATCCGGCGGAGAAGGCTGGTCTGCAACCCAAAGATATAATTGGCGCCATCGACGGCCAAAGTACAGCTGAATTAACTGTCAGTGCAGCCGTTAGAAAAATCCGCGGTCCGGCCGATAGTCAAGTCAAGCTAACTATTATCCGTGGTAACGATAAGCCATTCGATGTCACTATCACCCGGACCCAAATTACTCTACCAAGCGTGGAGTCAAAAGTTGATGGCAGCATTGGCTATATAAAAATCAGCCAGTTTACAGCCGAAACAGTCTCTATTGCCGCCAAGACCGCAACCAACTTTAAACAACAAGGCGTCAAAGCTGTAGTGTTAGATCTACGTAATAACCCGGGCGGCTACTTATCCGGCGCCATAGATGTATCGAGCCTGTGGCTGGAAAAGGGCAAGGTAGTTGTATCCGAACGTCGCGGCAGTCAAGTTTTGTCAACCGATTATGCATCCGGCAACGCTACCTTGCTCGGTCTGCCAACGGCGATTGTCATTAATGGCGGCAGCGCCAGCGCCAGCGAAATTATTGCCGGCGCTCTACACGATAACAGCGTGGCGACTATTGTTGGTGAAAAAAGCTTTGGCAAAGGCAGCGTTCAACAAATTGAACGACTACTTGGTGGGGCCGCCCTGAAAGTGACGATTGCCCGCTGGTTCACACCAAAAGGCGCTAATATCGATAAACAGGGCATTACCCCTGATATTCAAGTAACCCAAACTGATGATGATAAAAAAGCCGGCCGCGATCCCCAAAAAGACAAAGCCTACGAGATTTTGCGTAGCAAAATCCAATGATCAATTTACAAGCGTCAGTTATCAATGAATTTTCAATGTGGCAATTATTAAATGCATTAAAAAACATTGATTACTTGAGCATTCATTGAACACTGAGCCTTAAGCATTGAACATTTACACCAAGTAGCGTAGAGTATTTGAGTATTAATAATTAGCGGAGAGGACCGATAGAGGAGTAAGTTTTAAGGTGGCGGCTAGGCCCGAAACAAAATATATTTTTGTCACCGGCGGCGTTTTATCAGGCGTCGGTAAGGGTATCACCGCCGCCTCACTTGGCAACATCCTTAAAAGCCGTGGTCTTTCCGTTAACATCCAAAAGTGCGATCCTTATCTAAATGTTGATGCCGGCACGCTTAATCCGGCAGAACATGGCGAAGTTTTTGTAACCCATGATGGCGCCGAGGCCGACCTCGACTTAGGCCACTATGAGCGCTTTTTAGATATTGAACTAAATTCGGCCAGCAGTCTGATGAGCGGTCGAATTTTACAAAAGGTTATCGCCGACGAACGCTCCGGCCGCTACTTAGGCAAAACCGTCCAAATTATTCCGCACGTGACCGATGCCATTCAAGAAGAAATAGAAAATACCGCAAAAGGTTTCGATATTCACATAGTTGAAATCGGCGGCACGGTTGGCGATTATGAATCCTTGAGCTTTATCGAGGCCATCCGCGAGATGAACCTGCGGGTTGGCGGCGAGAATTGTCTTTATATTCACGTGGTTTATATTCCATTTATTGGTGCCAGCGCCGAGTTCAAAACTAAACCGGCCCAAAACGCTGTCCGCGAGCTGCGCGGACTAGGTATAGTGCCGGATGTTCTGGTCGCTCGTTCCGAGGCTACGCCGCCTCGTTCGGCTGTCAATAAGCTTAGTTTGCATACCGGAGTGGAGCCCGAGGCTATCGTGCTGCTGCCTAATGCACCAACCATTTATCAAGTGCCACTATCTTTGGAAAATGCCAAAATTGCCGATGTCATCTCCGACAAACTTGGTATTAGACGCCGTAAGTCCGATGTCGAAGAGTGGAAAAAAGTTGTCAAAAGCGCTTTAACCGATTATAAAAAGACCGTCCGAATTGGCTTAATTGCCAAGTATCTAGATAATCAGGACACTTATATGTCGATTTGCGAGGCTTTGAAAGCGGCAGCTTGGGCAGCCGAAGTCAATATTGAAATTGTCTGGGTTGATGCCGAAGGTCTAATTAAAAATGTCAAAGAGCGAGCTAAACTCAAAACCCTCGATGGTTTGGTCGGCATGCCCGGTTTTGGCTCGAGGGGCAGTGAAGGTAAAATTTGGGCGGCCGGCTGGGCTTATGAAAATAAACTGCCTTACCTTGGTATTTGCCTTGGTATGCAGATGTCGGTCATCGCCATGGCCCGCCGGGCGGGCCTCAAAAAGGCTAACTCGACCGAATTTGAACCGGCTACGCCGGATCCGGTAATTTCGACTATGGCCGAACAAATCGGAAAAGAAGAAACCGGTGGCACCATGCGTCTAGGTGATTATGCGGCTGTTTTAGAGCGGGGAACTTTAGCTCGTAAACTATTTGGACAAGAAAAAATTATTGATCGGCACCGTCATCGTTATGAGGTCAATAACTCTTACCGCGACCTATTTGAAAAATGGGGTATTAAGGCTTCAGGCTTATCACCGGATGGCAATCTAGTCGAGCTAGTTGAAGCACCTAATCATCCATTCTACATTGGTACCCAGGCTCATCCGGAGTTCCGCTCCAGACCAAACAAACCCCATCCGCTCTATCTTGGTTTACTACGGGCCGCCGCCAAAAAATAAAATCAGAATATCGTCGAAGGTAAAACGGCTGCGTTTGATCGCAGTACAAGGAAGAACCGAGGAACGGACTGAGACGTACGGGATGGTACGTTGAAGGAGTGCCGCAGGCTCTGACACCGTAATGCGCCAAAAGCGATGACGGTGCAGCCGGCTTGGCTGGCTGGCAGGTCAGCGCGGCGCAGTCGTTTTTATTCGACGATAACTTCGGTACGGGGGATACTACGGCCGGAAAATCTTTTAATTCGCCGCTGGTTAAACTTGACGACGCCATCCTTGGCAGCATGAATCGTAAAGTCGCGGCTGGCAAAAGTGCCTTTGCCGGGCCGTTTAGTCATGCCGATTTGTCGCACTAAAACGTCACCAACCTTAACTTTTTGTCCGCCGGATATTTTTAAGCCCAGCCGTTGACCGGGACTGTCATGGACGTTTCTAGCTGTACCACCGGCTTTAGTTTTAGACATCTAGTTCTCCATTCCTCGCCTTATGTAACCATTACGGGCCATTCCTGCGAAAGTATGATTGATCAGCAGACCAATCGCGCCCTCCTTGTACGCTTCCGCTTTTCCAGCTCTCTTAGCGGTATTTCCCAAATCTGCGTAGAGTTTAGTGCCATCGCGCCTTACTTCTGCCAATAATCCCATGCTCTCAAGTATCTCTTTAATTTCTCTGACAAGAAACGCTCTATATTCAGGTCGTAGCGATTGCCAAGTTTTATCCTCGAACATTACAGCACTCCTTAGCGTATCAACAGCCGCTTCACGGGCAGCCAGTATAGGTGTAAGTTCTGCTTTTTGATAAGTTTTCGACATAACTAGGCCTTCTCCAATGTTAAAATTTCTCGGGCAACGATTTGATTTTCTCTAAAATAAATCAGCTCGTCTCTTTTAGCATGAACTAAGTCCAGACGAGTATATCCCATCTCTGTTAAATGGTCAACTAATGGCAAATGTTTAAAACCGTTTTTAACTCGCCAGGCCGGTACAGCCAGGATCATTCGCTGTCTCGGCTGCAATTGCGTGACAATGTTTTTTAGGAATATTTTAATTATGGTATTGGCGTCGTTGATTATCTTTTTTAAGTTGGCTTCGTCAGGTAGGGAAGCCAGCGGTCGACCCAAGAAAACTTCGGAAGTTACTGCCGAAAAAGGCGGCCATTTATAAGTGGTGGCATCGGATTTTTCAATGACTACGAAGCCCTCAATCTGCGGATATTTGTCAATCAGCCATTTGATATTAACGGTAGAATAATCAATCATCCGTTGCTCGATATCAGTACCCATAACGCTGTAGCCCATAAGTAATGCTTCCTGCAGGATTACACCTGTACCACAAAAAGGATCCAAAACGCGCAGAGCGCGTTTAGTCATTGGTCGCGAGTCGCTAGTCGCTAGTTTTTTGACTGATGACTGATGACTAGCGACTGATGACTCAAACTTGCCCATCGCTAAGTTAATTAAAATCTGGGCAAGTTTCGGAGGCAGCATACCGACGCGGGCATCGCGTTTTGGCCGGGCCTGATCACGGGCCGCATAAGCTTCAATGTTTTGAACAAATAATGTTTGCGCCAAAATAGTCTGCTGACCATTTTTTATTAACAGCAGCTCCCAGCCGCCAAGATGAGTTAGTTTATTATGCAGGACTTGAGCTGTATTAAGGATGGCTGTTTTGTTAGGCACCACCCGAACGGATCGACCACTTTGGCGAATGATTTTTTTGATAGCTAGCAGATTGTAATTAATCTGTTTTGGCGGAACATTAAGGCCATAGACACTTAACCCCAGGCGAAATTTGCCTTTCGACAGATGATTTAAGTGCTTTGGAACATTTTGTTTAAGATGGTCGATCAGGCTATTCCAGTCGGTGTAGGGTAAAAGTGTCAGTATTTTGGCGACTTTTAAAGTTCCGCCTAACCGTTTGAAATTGATATCGGCCGCCTCAACGTCCAGTAAAGCTGCACCTTCAATTGGTTCTACACGTTTGGCACCATACAAGCTTTCCAGCTCGGCCAAGCCCAGAGCTGGCTGTCGACCCAAAATACAGATACTTGTTGCTTCAAATTTAACCACTGCTTTTAGTATAAACTTTCATTCTAGATTGCAGTTATAATACAGAGCATAAATTTATGTTTGATTCAAAAACTGCCAACTGGCGACTGTACCTGACATTGTTGGGCTTTGTGGGCTTAGCGGTTTTAGTTTATGGACTACGGCACCAAATCCTCGATGCCATTAAGGAACTAACCAAAATTAATGCCGCTGCCTTACTTTTAATAATTCCGCTCAAATTCCTTAATTACGATGCCTACACGCGTCTATATCGGCGCCTTTTTGCGATTCTGGGCAATCAGGTGGGGTATTGGCAAATGTATCGTTTGAGCTTAGAGCTGAATTTTGTAAATTACATTTTGCCAAGCGCTGGAATCAGCGGCATCTCTTATTTTGGCCTACGTTCTCGTGCCTTCGGCATTAGCGCCGCTAAAGGCACCTTGTCCCAATTTGCCAAAATGCTTTTACTTTATGTAAGCTATCAACCACTTTTGATTATCGGCCTGTTGTTACTGGCCATGCGCAACCACGTTAATAATTTGGTGTTGATAACCGCAACTTCGTTAATCACCCTCTTAGTTATCGGCACACTTTTTAGCATCTATATGATTGAAAGCCGTCGCCGGATTAAAACTTTTCTTACATTTATGACGCGTGTTTTAAATATTTTAATCAAGCTAATTCAGCCACGCAAAAAAGAGGCCATCAATATTGTCGGCGCCCAGGCGGCTTTTGATGAACTTCACGATCACTATCAAGTTTATAAAAAGAATTGGCGGCAGTTGAAATGGCCTTTTATTCATACAACTTTTGCTAATCTAACTGAAATAGCCGCCTTATATGTTGTATACATTGCCTTTGGCCAGTTTGTTAATGTCGGTGCTGTGATTTTAGCTTATGCAGTCGCTAACTTTGCCGGCCTAATTTCTGTACTACCAGCCGGTATTGGTATTTATGAAGGGCTGATGACGGGCGTGCTGATCGCTACAGGCATACCAGCCGGACTTAGCCTTTCAGTCACAATTATGTTCCGATTGGTAACCATGGCAATCCAACTGCCACCAGGCTACTTTTTGTACCAAAGAGCTATCAGTAATGGGTCGAGGTCACAAAAATAGTGGAAGAAATTATTTTTTCGCCGTCCGAGTTCGTAGCCGTCTTTAACCAAACACTGGAATATGCTTATCCGAATGTAGTGATTGAGGGGGAGCTGACAAACTTTAGAATCGCTAAAAACCGCTGGGTCTATTTTGACCTTAAAGACGAGGCTGCTAGCCTACGTTTCTTTGGCACGGTTTATCAACTACCGGGACCGCTTCAGGATGGACTTAAGTTGCGAGTTGTTGGCGTGCCGCGGCTACACCCAAAATTCGGTTTTACGGTTAATATAATCAGTCTTTTACCGGTTGGTGAGGGTTCGATCAAGCAGGCGGCCGATCTACTGCGTACTAAATTAGCGGCCGAGGGCCTGTTTGACGAAGAACGCAAGCGGTCGTTACCGGCTATACCGAGACGACTTGGCTTAGTCACGGCAGCTGATTCAGCCGCCTGCGCTGATTTTCTTAAAATCTTAAATTCCCGCTGGGGCGGGGTAGATGTACTGCTGGCCGATTGTCTTGTCCAAGGTGATCAAGCGCCAATAGCAGTCATCGCCGCCGTCGAGTATCTTAATCAACTACCAAACCTGCCCGACGTAATTGTTGTAACTCGCGGTGGCGGCAGCGCCGAGGATTTGGCAGCTTTTAATGATGAGCGGCTGGTTAGAGCAGTAGCAGCCAGTCGGGTGCCAACGCTGATTGGCGTCGGTCACGAAACTGATTTTAGTTTGGCTGAACTGGCGGCTGACAGACGGGCTAGTACTCCGACCAACGCTGCCCAGTTAGTTGTGCCGGATAAGGAAGGGGAGCGTCGCCAGCTACTG
>MGCU01000029.1:0-3880 GCA_001790525.1 Candidatus Saccharibacteria bacterium RIFCSPHIGHO2_12_FULL_47_16b | reverse complement strand
CTCGGCTCGGAAAGTTGTCAGTTTGTTCAATCCGGCCGCTGCACTCAAACGAGGTTACGCCATCGTAAAAAAGGGAAGCCAATACATTATTTCGACTAAGCAGGTAAGCAGTGGCGACAAACTGTCTATCCAGTTGAGCGATGGTAAGATTAAAGCAGTTGTGCAAGGAGAGCTAAAATGACGGGTAAGCGGGATTATCAAGCAATGAATGATGAGCTGGGGGTAATCATCGCTTGGTTCGAAAGTGATAAAGCCAATCTGGACGAAGCAATTAAAAAGTATGAGCAAGCTAATAAATTGATCACCGAGATGGAAGCATACTTAAAGACCGCCGCCAACAAAATTAAAAAAATCAATACCGATTCCAACAAGAAAACCAGCTAATGCTCTGGTACGAGTGGTTATTTTGGATTATCTGGTCGGTAGCCATTTTAATGGTTATTGCCTACGCTTTCATCATTCCGTTTGGCGCCGTCTATATACCGACAATCAAAGACCAGCGCCAAAAAGCATTAGATTTACTTAATTTAAAACCAGGTCAAAGCTTGGTTGATTTAGGCTCCGGTGACGGCACTATGCTTGTTCTGGCCGCTAAAAGCGGTCTGACAGCGATTGGTTATGAACTTAACCCTTTTTTGTTTATTATTTCCTGGTTTAGAACACGGCGGTTTGGTCGGCAGATTAAAGTAAGGTTTGGGAATTTCTGGAAGGCCAATTTATCAGAAGCTGATGGTGTTTATGTATTTCTGATAACTCATCATATGAAACGACTCGATAGATTTTTAAGCAGTCAGAAGCATAAAAAGCCATTAAAAATTGTTAGTAATTCGTTTACCATCCCCGGCCGCAGATACGCCAAAAAATCCGGCCCGATGCTGCTTTATATCTACAAGCCAGTTGATAAGCAGGGCTGACTAATTTAACATAAGCGTATATGCCTAGTTCCAGTAACCTCAAATACCTAGTCTCAGTTGTTAGCCTAAGTGTTTTGCTAGCTGCGGCTGTTATATTTGGCGGCTGGGCATACTCCGGTCGGCAGGATTATAAAAACAATACTGATAAAAAAATTGCCGAAGCTGTAGAAATTGCCAAGGCCGCTCAAAAGCAGGAACTAGAGGCCAAATTTGCCGAGGATTCTAAATTGCCTCATAGAACCTATAAAGGCTCTTTAACTTATGGCGGCGTAACCTTTAATTATCCGCGGACCTGGAGTGCTTTGATTGAAGAAAGCTCCAGCCAGCCGATTAACGGCTATTTTCACCCTGACGTCTTGCCGCCACTGGATAGCAAAACGGCCTTAGCCCTAAGAGTTGAACTTATTAATTCCGAGTATGCTTCAGTGGCCGATCAGTACGATTCGCAAATCAAAGACGGCAGTCTTAAGGCCGTCGCCTACATTCCGCCGCAAATGGTTAATGTGGCTAACGTTCAGCCCGGTTTGAAGCTGGACGGCCAATTAACTTCTGATTTTTCCGGTTCAATGGTAGTCATTAAAGTGCGCGACAAAACCCTGCAGCTTTCGACTCAATCCAAAGACTTCCTAAAAGATTTCAACGACACAGTCCTTGCCAACCTGACATTTGTTCCATAAGTTAGTTCAGCTGTAAAAATTACTTCGTCTAGTCTTGCTATAATTATCTTGAAAGAAGTGAACTGAGGGTATTACTACGTGAGAAAAAAACGGGCCCGCGTCGGCGTCAACCAAACTGAACAACACTATGCTCTGCTGGCGGCCCTTAGTAACGATTTGGCTTTGCCGCTATTGCAAATAAAAACCAATCTTGAGACATGGCAGCCAGCCAACTTATCAAAAGACCAGTTGGTTCAAAATGCCGAAAAAATCAATCTAAGCGTTGATAACGGCCTGCAGTTAATAGAAGCTTACCGGCAGGTCATAAAAGCTGGTGAGGATTTGAGCCAAGATTACCAACCAGTCGCCATCGGCGCTGTCTTAAACGATGTAGCCCATCAGCTCTCGCCATATGCCCAAAAGTATGATGCTAAGCTTCAAGTTGACGTTCAGGGGCGATTAACGCCAGTGCTAGCTCATCAACCGAGCTTATTTATCGCTATGCAGGTTTTAACGTCAAGTTTGATTCGGGCTTCTGCGTCTCAAGCGCATAAAAAAGAACAGCTGGTTATTTTGGGAGCACACCGCGGCGAGGCCAATCTCATTTCGACCGGTGTTTTTTCTAACGTTCAAGGAATATCAGATCGGGCTTTGAGAACAGCTAGGAGCTTAATGGGCAAGGCCAGGCAGCCGATGCCAAATCTGCCGGCTGGTGCAGCCAGCGGCGTACTAATTGCTGATATGTTATGCAGCGCTATGTGGCAGCCTCTGCGAGCAGCCGTTCACGGCGGTATGCACGGCTTGGTCACCGTTGTACCGGGCAGTAAACAACTCCAGCTAATATGATAATGCTCAATGTTCAATGTTCAATGTTCAATGAATGCAGCAATAATCAATGCAGCAATGCATTTAATCATTGGCTCATTGAAAATTCATTGATAATTGACAATTGTAAATTGACCATTGCCTCCAAAGGAGGCCACAGTGGCTAGAGTTTTGCTGATTAATTCAGACAAAATTGTGGCCGACAACATTTGTCATTTTTTAAGTCGAGCTGGCTATCAAGTTGATTGGCACTTGGAACCGCAAGCGGCTGTTGATGGGGCAGATGCTAAAGCGCCGGACGCCATAATTACAGATTTAGTGTTCGCCGGTCGGAGCGGGGCAGAGTTTCTTTATGAATTTAGGAGCTATCCGGAATGGCAAAATTTACCAGTTATAATTCTCGCCGATATCAGGCCAGAAGAATTTAGTGATGCGGGCAGCGGCTTTGGCCAACTTAACGTCGCGGCCTACCATTACCTGCCAATCACTAAATTAACCGACCTGGTTAAGTCTTTAGATATGGCTCTTTCGCCTGCGGCCGCATGAGCGCCAAAACTTACACGACTAAAGGCATAGTTCTTTCTCGAACCAATTTTGGTGAAGCCGACCGGATTTTAACTTTTTTAACCAAAGACCACGGTAAAGTTAGAGCCATTGCCAAGGGCGTACGCAAACCCAAAAGCAAACTGGCCGGCGGCATTGAACTTTTTTCCATCAGCCACCTAACTTTGATAATTGGCAGGGGCGAGATTAACACTATCATTTCTTCGCGGTTAGCTCGTCACTTTGGAAACTTATCGAGCGATTTGGAGCGTGTCAATCTGGCGGCTGCTTTAATAAAGCGTCTTAACCGCGTAACCGAAGATAAAACCGAACCGGACTATTTTAATTTACTGGCCAAGAGTTTCAAGGCGCTAGATAATCTCGATCTAAAACCAAACTTAGTCGAGCTATGGTTCGACCTTCAACTGCTAAAGCAAGCCGGCCATGCTCCAAATTTGCGTCGCAACGCTCTGGGCCAGCCGCTCGAAGCTAAACGAAAATATAATTTTGATATTGAAAAAATGGCTTTTTCAGCCGCTCCAAACGGGGAATTCAATGCTAATCACATTAAATTTCTTAGGCTCTACCTGGGGCTAAATAGACCTCAAGCCGTCGGTCGCATTAATGGCGCCTCAAAGTTCACCAAGGATGTTAGGTCAATAGTCGAAGCTATGCTCAAATCCCACCTTCGGGTATAACGACTACCTTTCCCTTGATGTTAGCTACAGGTATAATCTGAAGCAAGATGACTTTGACTTTGGATACAATTTCGCAAATTGGAATTTTTCTGTTTGCGGTCTCGGCACTATTTCTAATTTCTAGAAAAAATAAGTGGGGGTTTGTGCTGGGATTGCTGTCGCAGCCTTTTTGGTACTACACCAGCTATCATCACCAACAATGGGGCATATTTTTCCTAAACTTTGCCTATACGGGAGTTTGGAC
>MGCU01000028.1 GCA_001790525.1 Candidatus Saccharibacteria bacterium RIFCSPHIGHO2_12_FULL_47_16b | reverse complement strand
CCTTATTCTAGTACTATTTTATGCAAGTGTCTATTGTAAAAATTGCACATTTTACTTGCATATTTTTAAGTGAGCATTTAATATAATTTTGGACGGCCAGATTGCGAGCTAGGCCGTCACAAAGAAATAAATTAAGCCATGAAAGGAAAAATTAAAATGGCAAACTATCATGTAATGAAACGGCCAGATGGTAACTGGGAAGATAAAAAAGAGGGCGCAGGCAAAGCAGCTGGTACATATGGAAGTCAGCCACAAGCAATAACTGGTGCTAGACAACACGTTCAAGGTTCTGGCGGCGGGGAACTAAAAATACATCGCGCAGACAATAATAAAATACGGGAAGCATATACGATTCCACCTGCTAAAGATCCCTTCCCACCGAAAGGTTAGCAAATGAGCATCAAGATAATTTCATACGATCTTGGGCAGCCGGAAACTTCGAGCGATTACGAAGATTTAATTGACTACATAAAGGGTCTCGGCGAGTACGTAAAACCTCTAGAATCTTTTTGGTTCGTCAAGACAGACTTCACTTGTAAATATATTCGAGATAACGCTAGACAACACTTAGATAATAATGATAGGTTTTTCGTAGCCAAATGGTCCCTTGACGATTGGGCGGGTTTAAGAATGCGGAACAATGCTGGTGATTGGTTGAACAATTTGTAGTATTTACAAAACTCCGGCTGGCCCGAGGGAATGGTCCGTCTTATGGACGGAATTCCATAGGCCTATCCCGTGGAACTTTATAATAAATAAACGGCCTTAGTCGGTTCCACCTGGGACTGGGTAAATTATATAGCTTCACGCCGGGAAAGTCTTTGTTTGTTCGAGGACTGGACTCCGGAAACAAAAAAGAGCCTTTTGACGGGCTCAATCTTGCTTGGTGTCGCCCCTTGCGGGGTTTCACCAGTACCGCCTTTCGGCAGTAGGATAACTTTATACCTCACCCGAGATGCTGTCAAAGCTTTTCCACAAGTCAAAAATTACTTCTGTGGATATGGTGTGCAGAAGTAAACCATCCGACTCCTTACAGATAAAAACGCCAGATTTATTTAAAAACTCCGGCTTTCCTTTAAGCTGTATCTGCACCATTAATATTACCTTTACTATAAAATATATCATAGTTCTTGACAAATACTGCGGTCTGGCCTACAATAGAAATATCACCACGACGGGTTACTCTACGCGGTGCGTCCCGTAGAATCATACCCGTCCCTTTTTATTATTAGCTTTCTCCAACTTTTTCTGATTTACCGAAACAAAATTATAATATCGGCATTAAACGCCGATTTTCCAGATGTTGCGTTCGCGGAAAGCGTCAATTAACGCTATTTTGTCAATATAGCGTTAATTTTTGCGGTTTCCCACTCAAATTAACGCATTTCGGCCATTCAAAACTCCGATTGGCCCAATTATAGCCCGCCGGAGGCGGGAGAAACAAGAAACTAGTAACAAGCAACTGGCATGTCGCAGCCGGCGTTATAACTTCGATATGACAAACCGTATTATGCTTATACTTTATTGACAAATACTATATTTGGTGTAGTATAAGGATACAAATGGCCGTCAGGCCCCTGAGGCTCCGCATTCGCGGAGCCGTTTGTTTTCAGCAACAAAAAGGTCTTGATTTTCTAGTATTTAAGATGTAGTATTATTCGTGAAAGACCCTCGGCACCGTGGTTTCTAGGCCACCCAGCGGAGGGCCTTTTTATTTCCTAACTTTTGGAAAGACCGACATAAAATCCTTTCTGTCAGTCTTCTTATTTTGCTTAACTTGTACATAGAAGATCTCGCCTTCTCTGCCCAAGCCGCTAAATCGGTGTAGTATTTCATTCGGATCCCCTTTCGAAAAGATAGTTTCTGGAGGGACGGTCGTATTTCTAAGCAAATCAATAGCACAGGAATAGAATTTCGCTCTTCTGAACTGTTCACCTCTGTGCTTTTGCATTAAATGCGACCAAAAGTTTTTGATAAAAATTTTATCTTTATTGAAGTATGTTGAACGAACATAGGGATGCCGATGAGGTGTTCGTTTTTGAATTATAGAATGTGCTCGGCGGGCACCATGGATGACCTCATCGTACGAAGTGCCGGGCAGTTTGCCATACTTTGATTTGTAAATTTTTGTAGACTTGGAGTGAGTCATATATCTTCCTAGCCCACCCGCAATTTATCTTTATTATACCCCTGTTAGAACAGATTGTATAGATTTACTATTTGAGCACGCGGTGGCCGATGGTGGTGCGGTTTTTATTTGATTTGGCCGCTAAGCTGCGTCTTCATGCTCTAAACGAAACATAGCTTCCAGCTCATTGCCAAATGGACTGCGGCTCAGGCTCGAATTGCTCAGGTTGGTGGCTGGCCGCCCAGCAGCTCAGAGAAAGCCGAATCGGCGTCGAATCCGGTGGCTGCCTCTAGGGCTTTGGTTTTTTCTTCCAAGGAAGCCGCTTTTTTCTTTATTTCGGCGGACAGAGCCTGAGCTACTATATGCAGTCGAAGGCGTTCAGGTATTTCGTCAGTTAAAAACGGTGGTGTCTCAGTAAGTAGAGGAATCTCAATTATGGCCTCGTCAGTACTCTCACCAAAGGCATCTAAAACATCCGTTATATCGCTTAGTTCTTTTAGCCTGAGTTTCATCACTTCTGGCTCAATTTCATCATCTTTAAGCATAGTTTCATCATCTTCAGGCTCATCAATCTCTACCTCGCCGGTCGCAAAATTACCGGAAGCAACTAATCTACCCAACGCCAAAGACGATCTGGCTTCGCCTTCCTGCGCCTTGCGGTGAATCACTTCGCTGGTGGCTGAACGCACCGCCGCTACTTCATTGGGTTTATCGAATGTGATAAGCCAGGGTGATTTTCTGCTACGTCGTCGCTCCAGTTGCATATATTTAGTATTTTATACCAGTTATTCTCATGCTTTACAAGCCATTTAACCTGGGTAAGTATGTCTGATGAGAGAAATTGGCGAAGAAAAATTTACACCGTGTTTAAATTTTTAGAGGACGCGGTGGCCGATGTCGGTACGGAACTAGTCTTAAGTTTTTATCCGTGGGTTTGAATCCCACCCCCTCCGCCACTTTACTCAAGTAAAGTACGCCAAGTGTTACAACTTTGTTGTTGTAACTTATTTATGGTGGCGAACCTGCCCGCCGGAGCCTTATCGGTGGAGGCGAGCGGCGATGGCGAACTGCATAAAATAATTTTCGATCCCGGGGCGGTCAGTGTTGTCGAAAAAGGCTCGCAAGTATTCTTCTTTGGCACGGAGAATTTCTTTGCGCCTAGCCGGACTCAATTCGTTGTTTGAAGTCGTAGCATCGAATAAATCTAAAGCCCGTGTCATGGCGGCTTTTGATGCCGCTTGGTCGCCACGGCTAGCAGCACTATAAGTGCGGCCAACCTCGCTACCAATATTGCCCATTTGTTCAAACAAGCTAAGCTTTTGCCATTTGTCACGGTCAACGGCGTAACTTTTCATTTTGCAACCTTGGCTTCAACAATTTCAAAAATTTGCCGGCGAATTTTCTGATCCTCTACGCTTTTGCTCATATTTTTCTGGCTTGGCCGGATATTAATCATTGAATCGAATTCGATAAAGTCTTTTTTACCGAATTTTTCCGGATAAAGGTTAATCCCCCATAGATTTTTTTGATCCGAGCCCTTTTCTAGCAAATAGGCCTCTTGGTCGGAATGTAATTCGCCGTCGACGACAAGCAGATTCTTTTGTGTATCGACAACAGCCTTGACCAGCTGGCCATACATTTTTTCGGCCATCTCGGTTAACTCCGCGATGGTAATTGTATCCACTAATTTCATCAGCCTGAATTATAGCGCGCTTAACTTATTTGAGCACGCGGTGGCCGATGTCGGTGCGGTAGTGCAAATTATCATTCCATAACATAGCAATACGGATCTCCTTGACTTTGCCAATCTACCAAATCGCTACTCATGATTAGATCAGGATGTTTGCCGTTCACGATTTCTTCACCTCTATCAGCTATAGCTTGTCTTGCCTCCGCGAGCGTTAAGGGGCGAGCGCGCCAAGCTTCCTGCGGAGTTAAAAGTGCAACCATGGCTAAAAAATCTCTCTCAACTTGCTCTACTGAAACTTCGGGGGTAAGGTCAAGCTGTAAGCCGTGGTGCTTATATAGAATTACCTGGCCGTCTCTGCCCTCGTCAACATCAGCCCCGAGGCTTAGTTCGGCCAAAGTGACTAAGTTTTCGAATATTAATGAAGAAATGTCTAGCTCGATATATGCGCGACCTGAATTTAAGGCTGTATATTTGTTGGCTGACGTTTGGCTGGAGTGAATATTTTTTTTGAGCAAGGCCTTAACAGCTTTTATCAAGGGCTCTTCGACAAAGTGCTCAACGTCTACTTCGCTTCTAAGCGGCCAACCGCAGCCGATGTGTTTAGGTTCAACCTCAGATACCAATCTCATAAACGGCGATTATATATTCAAAAATGTAAAAAAGTTATTGTTTATGGTTTATAGGCTAGAGGACTCGGTGGCCGATGTCGGTCTTGAAAATAAATAGAGCCCAAAAAAATGAGCTCTATATTTACGGCGTCCTAGAAGGAACGTCGGCTATAGCTGCCGCTGGCGTGTTCCGCCTTGGGGCGAGCTTCGTTGACCACAATTGAGCGGCCATCGACGTCTTTGCCATTAAGCGCTTTGATTGCCGCTTTAGCTTCGTCCTCGGTTTTCATTTCTACGAATCCGAAACCTTTTGATTGGTTTGAATCCCTATCCACTATAACCTGGGCCGAAACCACGGTACCAAACTCTGCAAAGAGTTCTTTTAGTTTATTGTCGTCTACGCCATACGATAGCGATCCGACATATAGCTTACTTGCCATAACTTATCTACTTTCTTACTTTAATTGATATATTTGGACCTATCATTAGATAGACCCAATTCCACTACGTGCTAGCCGGAGCGGCTGGAGTGTTCTCTTGGCCTTCCGGCTGTGGGCCTTCGGCTGGTTTCTCGACGGGTTCGTCTTGATGAGTAATGTAAGTTAAAGACATTACAAATTCCTTTCTTTGATCGTTATTGCTTAGCACAACAACAATCTTTTCGACTCCCAACGATGGTTTTAGTGTTGCAGTTGCCTAGTTGATATCTATTATACACCGGAGGGCGTAATTAGCCAAATTAGGCTATTAGGGGTTAATAGCTCATAATAAGTATTGCAAGTGAAGAAAAATTACCAAGACGGTTTTATAAACGACGTCAGTGAAGAGGAAATAATCAGAGGATTGCATTCTTTAGAATCCAGTCCGCTCTATTTAACTAAATCTGTCCATCGTTATAACACGGACAAGTGGCCAGATAACGAGATGCCTTTTGTTGACTTCCATCTTAACTACCTTAAGGGTCACCCGACCTTAAATCCCCAGCACTACCTTGCCAATTTACGGTTATCACTCAAGAAACGAATGTCCTAAAATTTAGAACACACGGAAGCCGATGTCGGTGCGGTAGTGCATGTCAGATTAGCTAAAAGTCCCTAGCTTAAAGTCCTTAGCTACTAAAGAACTCTAAAACCTATATCTGTTCGATGATGCATATCCTTAAAATGAACCTTGTCGGAACCGATTTGGGCGTAGACTTTTGAGAGGGCGTTTTTTAAGTCCGAGCCGTAGGCAGTGATGCCGAGGACGCGGCCGCCGCTAGTTATAACTCTGCCACCTTCAACCTTTGTGCCGGCGTGAAAAATCATAACATCCGGATCTTTGACTTTTTCCAGACCCTCAACTTCATAACCAGTTTCATATCTTCCCGGATAACCCTTGCTGGCTAAACATACAATGGCTGATGCGCCGGGCTTGGTTTTAATAGAATCTTTGGGCAATTCGCCAGTGGCACAACCATACAAGAACGGATACAAATCTTCATCAATTAGCATCATTAAAACTTGGCATTCCGGATCGCCGAAGCGGCAATTAAATTCAATGGCTTTTGGATCGCCATCATCCGTTATAAACAGACCGCCGTAAAGCAGGCCACGGTAGGGCGTAGCGTCGGCCCGCATACCGTCAATGGCCGGCTGCATAATTTCGATCTTGATGCGTTCGGCTAGCTGGTTGGTCATAAATGGCGGCTGCCCGTAGGCCCCCATACCGCCAGTGTTTGGCCCTTTGTCGCCATCAAACACTTGCTTATGGTCTTGGACAAAAGGCAGCATGATAATTTTGCGTCCGTCGCTTAGGGCAAAAGCACTAACTTCCTGTCCGGAAAGTCGCTCCTGAAAAACGACTTGCCGGCCAGCCACGCCAAAAATCTGTTTTTTCATAATGTTAATAACTGCGTCTTCGGCTTCGGCTGGAGTCTTTGGTACGATTACGCCTTTGCCGGCGGCTAGCCCATCAGCCTTAATTACATAGTCTTTGGGCGAGCGTTTTTTGATATAGGCATTGGCTTCAGCCAAAGTACTAACTGGCGTCGAGGCTGGATGAGGGATATTGTGGCGCAACATAAAATCGGCCGAAAAAACTTTACTGCCCTCAATCATAGCGGCTTTGGCGGAAGGACCAAAAATTGGCAAACCGGCGGTTTTAAATAGATCAACAATGCCGGCAACCAGCGGCGGTTCCGGACTGACAACTGTCAAATCAATCTTGTTCTTTTTGGCGAATTTAATGAGGCTGGCTAGATCATCGACGCCAATATCAATGTTTTGGCCGATCGTACTGGTGCCGCCGTTGCCGGGAGCAAAATAAATTTGGCTGACTTTTGGTGATTGAGCTAGCTTCCAGCCTAAAGCGTGTGCTCGACCTTCGCCACCAACAATTAAGACGCTAGCCACAAGACGCTCCTTTCTGTCGCTTAAACATCAAACACCAAACATCAAAAATCAAAGAAAAATCAAAAAACAAACAACCAAACACCTTGAATTTTGAGATTTGAGATTTATTTGAAATTTGAACATTGAAGTTTGAACTTTGAGTAAACATTACCGCCTACCTCCAAGGTATTGTTTCCGTTTTTTTATGAAGTTGGCAATGTCGCCCGGCAGATTTTTGCGTTCGCTGGCTTTGACCCGTTCGAACAACGTTTCGGGTGTATCATTTGATTCAATTTGAACGTTATGTTCGGTTACTATCGGCCCTTCATCATACTTTTCTGAAACGACGTGCAAACTATGGCCGGCCTGAAGTTTATTTTTAAGCACAAGTTCTTGAACATGCACGCCCATATAGCCAATAGTTTCGGGCAGTAGGCCGGGATGGGTATTAAGCATCATGGCTAGATAAATACTTTTATATTCTGGTCGCCAACCAAATTGATGCACCAGCTTTGGACCGATTTTTTTCATGTAGCCGGCCAGCCAAACCAGATTAAAATTGCCTGCCAATATTTTATTTAGTATAGCTTCTTCCTCGGCAGCGGTTTGCTCACCTTTTTTGGCGTTGCCGGGATGAGTCTGACTATTAATAACTGTAGCTTCTATGACGAGTTCGTAATCTTTATTTAGCCCAATTAACCGCTTGAAGATACCGGCGTCTGGATTATTACAAATGACCAGGTTGACCATCGGTGCTTTCGCATCGTTTGCCCAAGTTTTGATAACTGCTTCGGCAGTCGTGCCCTCACCGGAACATAAAACAGCGACTTTTGGTCTGGCCATATTAGGTGACTTTAGAAATTTCGCGAGCGCGTTTGCCGATATTAATTGGGTAAACGCCGCTAAAACAGGAGGTTGAGAAAACTTTTTCCGGCAATTCGGTGGCCGCAATCATACCTTGATAAGACAAGTAGTTGAGTGAATCTGCCCCCATAAAGTCGCGGATTTCTTCAACGCTCATCCTGGTGGCAATTAAATCGCTTTGCTTAGGCGTATCAATGCCGTAAAAATCGGGGTAGCGCACCGGCGGCGAACTAATCATCAAATGGACTTCTGTCGCGCCAGCCTCGCGGATCATTCTGACCACTTGGCGCATGGTTGTGCCGCGGACTATCGAGTCATCAACCAAAACTACTCGCTTGCCCTTTAGGCTTTCGATGACTGGATTTAGTTTCATATTGACATCTTGCTCGCGCATTTCGGCTAGCGGCCGGATGAAAGTCCGGTGGATGTAGCGGTTTTTAATTAAGGCAGCATCGAACGGGATGCCGCTGGCTTGGGAGTAGCCGATGGCGGCTGGGATTGAAGAATCCGGCACTGGCACTACCACATCGGCTCTAACCAGTGACTCCTTGGCCATTTGCCGACCAAAGTTTTGCCGAACCAAATTAACGCGCTTAGCAAGTAAAATGCTGTCCGGCCGGGCAAAATAGACGAACTCGAAAATGTCTAACTTTTGCTGACCTTTGACAACTTGATGTGAGGTTAGGCCTTGCTTGCTAATAACCACCAGTTCGCCGGGTTTGACGTCACGGACAAATTTGGCGCCGATTGTATCAAAAGCGCAGGTTTCGGAAGCAATCACGTAGCCGTGGCCGAGCTTACCGATTGATAATGGCCGAATGCCTCGGCTATCTCGAAAGGCAATCAAGCGATTTTTGTCCATCATTACGGCTGAAAACGCCCCCTCAAACAGCGGATAAGCTTTGATGACTGCTTCCAGCAAGTCTAAGCCATCATCCATATACTGGCCGATGGCCGCACTCATCATGCCCGAATCATTGAGTTTGGCAGTTGATACACCGCGGCTTTGCAAGAATTTTTCCAATTTGTCCCAAATTGGCAGGTTGCCGTTATGGGCGAAGGCAAAGCCGTTTTCGTAATCAACGAACGGTTGGTTATAACGTATATTAGTGCCGCCGGAAGTCGAGTAACGGTTATGGCCAATAGCAATGTCGCCTACTAGTTGTTCAAAGTCCTCTTCGCGGTAAACCGTGGCTACCAAACCAGGCGCGGTATGACGATAAAGTTGCGAGCCATCGGAACTAACAATACCGGAACTCTCCTGGCCGCGGTGCTGCAAGGCCCACAAACCGTAAAAAGTTAAGCGAGCCGCCTCCAGCCCTTTACCGTATATGCCGAAAACGCCGCATTTCTCGCGGGGTCCGGCCAATACCACACCTAGCCGAGGCGTCTGATAAGACGTAAGCCGCATTACACCTTATTATATCAATTGCTGGGCAAGAACATATACAGTCTGGTGTCGTCCACTTGCTGGCTGTCAGCAGTCGGTCTCTTGCCCGGTTTTTGATTGACTAACTTGAAGCCCAGCTTTTTATAAACATGGACGGCGGCCGCGTTACTGGCCCAAGTTTCCAACCAAAAATTTTTAGCGTCATACAGCTTAGCCGTGGCAGCCAGCACTACTTGCGAAAATGGTTCGGACAAATGTTGCCCAAGCCCGGCTTTACCGATTCTTAGGGCAAAGGTCGTTTCGCCGCCCGGTACTTCATCAACTTTTTTCGGACCGCTCCAGCCGTAACCGACGGCTCGCCAGCTGCCGTCTTCATTTTTTTTAGCCAGAGTAAAGACCGCATGCCTGTGACTAAGCCAGCCTCTCGTAGCCTCTAGATCAGCAAATCTTTTAGAGCAATCATTTGGGCAGTATTCACGGATGTGCTGTTCGTTGGCCATTTTCGAAATGGCGGCGGCTAATTCTTCATCAACGCCGACTAGCACAGTTAGACCACGCTCGTTTAGAAAATCTATCGCTTCATCCGCTGCCGGACTAATAGTCTTTTTTACTGCCTGTGGCTTGGAGAAAGTTGTGGGAAATATCGACATAACTTGATTATAAACTTTTAATCGCCTGCTCGATTTTTGCGGCAATGGCTTGAGCCGTGATTTTAGCATTTTGACCTTCGGCCATAATTCTAAGCACCGGCTCGGTGCCGGATGGCCGCACTAACAGTCGGCCTCGACCGGCCAAATCAGCCGCCTCATCCTCAATTATTTTTTTAATTTTTGGATTAGCGATGACTTGTTTATCGGCTACTTTTAGATTGACTATGGCCTGCGGCAGTAGCTCGACTTGATCGCGCCACTGGGATAGGCTTTTGCCAGAAGCATTAACGGCCATCATAGTCTGAACGGCGGCCAGCAGGCCATCGCCGGTAGCCAATAACTCTGGCAGAATAATGTGGCCAGATTGTTCACCACCCAATTTATAACCAGTCCGTCTCAAACCCTCCATAACATAACGGTCACCCACGGCGGTGCGCTCTAACTTAATACCCTGATCGGCTAGCGCCGTTTCTAGGCCGTAGTTGCTCATGATGGTGCTGACTACGCCAATTTGCTCGCCTGTAACGGCTAAGATATAAAGCATATGATCGCCGTTAAACTCCCGGCCTTGCGCGTCAACCAAGACCACCCGGTCCCCGTCGCCGTCCAAGGCCACGCCGCCATCCAATTTTCGCTTAAGGACTTCAGTTTGCAAGGCTGCAATATTGGTAGCGCCGCAGCCGTCATTAATATTGATTCCGTCGGGCTTATCAAAAAGTGATATGACATCTATAGCTAGATGTTTGAATACTCGCGCGGCTAGCCCGCTAGCCGAACCATTGGCGGAATCTACGGCCATCGAGAGATTAGCTAGATTTTCACCTCCGGCACTGGCTACCAAAAAATCTTCGTACTGTTTGAGCAACTTTTCGGCAGTTTGGCTTTGGCCAACTTGAGTTGCTGGTTGAGCTTGGCCGATGGCTAAGTTGAGAGAGGCTTCTTGTTCATCTGTTAACTTCTCGCCTTTCGAGGTAAAGACTTTGATGCCGTTATCGGTATAAGGATTGTGGCTGGCCGTCACCATCACGCCGGCCGAAGCGTTTGTTTCACGCGTTAGATAAGCCAGACCGGGCGTAGTGATAACACTGACGACTTCAACATCAACTCCACCTTCATTAATAGCTTTTGCCAGGATTTGGGCAATGTGCGGCGAAGACTGACGCGGATCGCGACCAATTAGTATCGGAGCTCCGGACTTGCCGAACTGCTGGGCAATAGCCAAGCCAACTTGGCCAATCGTAGCATCATCCAGCGGATACTGCCCGGCTACGCCGCGCACGCCATCCGTTCCAAACAACTCTCTGCCCATACCATCAAGGATAACATTTTACTTGAGCCATATACTGGCGACTAACGTCGCTTAAGTTGTTGTACTAACAAAACCGAGCCGATTGCTATGCCAACAGGGGTGACAACTTTTAGGACACTGTAACGCTCTTGCGCCGACCCAACTTTATCCAAATCCTCGAGGGCACCGAACTTGTACTTAGAGCCTGGAATTAGTGCCCGGCTGCGTTGCAAGGCAGTAGTAATGTTCATTACTGTCATTGAGCCGGCTAAGGTTCGGGAGACAAGTCGGTTACCGTTAAGTCCCATAGCTACACCACCGACTATGCCTCTAATTGGACGAGATCCCATTGCATTCTCGGCTACAGTTACTGCACCGGCTTCGGCTCGGGCCCGAAAAAGTGCTGGCAGGGTTGAGCTCATACCGGACAAAGTATGTAAGACTGCGGCTACTTGGTCTCCTCTTCGCTGGGCCACCGCCGCCAAACTATACCAGGTCATAAGTTCCTGAGCTCTATCAGAAACAGTATCGATTATGGCACCCTTAGAGGTCGTTTTGGTACCGCCTTGGGCGGCTCACCGTCGTGCCAGAGCCCCATCAATCACATCCGTCAAACTGGCGGCAGCATAAGCCGGCCAGAGAAATATTCCGGATCGAGGATATCTCGCGACCACCGCGTCTACTGCGAGTACTGCTGTCGTACCCGCTAAAGTTATATGATCAGGTTGAATCCAAGGCCACCTTCTGTCAATTACATCTAAAGCACCTTCAACAGGCGCCTTAAAGAGTTTTCTTAGAGGACTGTTTTGTGGAGCTGGCACTTCCATCATAATGATTCCCTGCTGTTTATTGATAAATTTCTGATCGAATTGACTCCTGTTATTACCGAAAGTCCGGTCGCAACGACGGCTAGTCCTTCCAAGACTCCTCTTCGGCGCGCCAGCGGCGATGAGGC
>MGCU01000027.1 GCA_001790525.1 Candidatus Saccharibacteria bacterium RIFCSPHIGHO2_12_FULL_47_16b | reverse complement strand
GGAAAAGAAAGGTAAAATTTTGTAATTTTTCCTAATCAATTTTTGGATTTTCCCAAGGACAGACCTCAACAGCATAAGCATAATTATACCTATAGACCTCGACTAACGGTAGTAGTTTGTGAACTGACTGAACAGAACTGGGTGGAGTTTAGGTTGGCATCGCAGGTTACGTTCTCGGCGCCGGGATTAGTCAAAACATCGTCATCGCCATAAGCCACTTTGACTGTCAAATCCCAAAGATCGGTCACATCGCCACCGGCGGTATTTTTGGCCGGGCTTAAACTTAAGTTAGCCAGCCGTATCTTGTTGCCGAGTATTTCGGTTGGATTATTGAGCGCCACCGCGCCGTCGCCAAAAGGACTATTACAGCCGGTGCTGCCCGGGAGACTGTCGCGCAACAATCCAAATTTAGTCTGATTATCGTGATCGGCTAAATCGACCTTTTGATAGAGGTTAAATGTATAACGAATGTTGCCGAGGCAAAGAAAGTAGCTTGCGCCATCGCCGGTAGCTTTAGCTGTCACAATAGTCGGCGCAAACTGGATATCGCTGGTAACTTGAGTCAAAATCTGCTGGGCGACTGCTTGAGTTTGGGTTAAGGTAACGCCTTTGTAATAAACTTTGCCAACCCCCAAAAAGCTGGCCAGGCCAACCAGCAGGACGGTAGCGAAGACCGCTGTAGCTATCGTGAGTTCGACAACTGTGAATCCGGCCGTGGCTTGCTTCTTGCTTCTTAATTCATACTTCATAATTCATGCTTCTTCCCTTAGCCCGGTAGTTTATAAGATAGTTTTAGTTCGTCCTGACCGCTGCCGCTGGCATTGGAGATCCAAGTAGTTGTGGCAGTGAATATTTTGGTGGCGTCACTATAGACCACAGACACCGTGTACTGACTGCCATTTAGGCCGGCGCATTTTGAATCTTGGGCGTCGACCTCGGCCGTACTGCCATCGCCCAATATGCAATAAGGCTGGTTGGATTTATAGCTATTAAGCACCGGGTCATTATTGATATAGGCATTGCGGATGCGTTCGATTTGGCCTTGAGTAATGGATAGGGCCTGGCTGCGCTGGGTCGTGCCAATGCCGATATTGAGGTTATGGTTAGACATCGATACGGCTAAAGCTACCGCCGAGCCGATCAAAACGATACTAAGCATTACTTCAATAATGGTATCGCCGCGACTCCCCCGATGAGATCCGACCTTGGACCCACCCATCAAGGACCGTCCTTGTAAAAAGCAAGGTGTTTTTTTATAAAAACTACTAAGTTTTACATGACTTTTTACAAGGACGGTCCTTGTAATGTGAGTTGCTTTTTCCAAGGTCGGATCTCCCATAAAACTACTCATGTGCAATTTATGAATTTAAGTTCAGTGGTGACACCGGCCGGTTGGTTGGCGATGTCAATTTCGGCTCGGCGATTGCCGGAGGGGCTCTCAAAACAGATTTTCCAAACTTTGGCATCAGCCGGTGGTTGGCAAGTAGTTCCCTCAATGCAACTGTTAGCGGCGCTAGCGTCATGGCCGGCCGTTTGATAATTGTAGGCTTTGGCCTGCGCGGTCTGCGACCCATTTTGGCCAACTGGCGCTTCGCCATTGAAATCGATGTAGAAACCAACCAGGCTGCTGGCTAAGCTCGAGCCATCAATGGCCTCGACATTAGAAGAAATTATTTTGACGTCACTGGCTAATTTGTAAGAAAAGGTTAGATCGGCATCGTCCGAAAAAGCAATCGTCGGGTTGGATTCGGTTAAGTTAGTTGCTAGCCCGACCGGATTGTTGCCAGCGCTATAAACCTGGCGGTTACCAAGAACCTGAAAAAAATACAGGCGGCTGTCACTCGTCGGCGCTTCGACAGCCGTGCCAACCACCAGACAATCTTGGTTGCCGGTACTGCTACCAGTGCCTGGCGAAAGAATGGCTCTGGCTGGATTGCCGCTAACCACACATATGTATCCTTCGCTATTAAAGAACTGGCTGGAGCCAACCCCGCGCAACCGAGTGGTTATCTCGGAGTTAGCGTCCTGCATACTTTGCTCAAAGGCAGTGGAGTTGCTTTGACCGCTAAACATCACCACCCCGCTGACAAAAATGACGCCTGAAATGGCCAGTACGATTAGCACTTCTATCACGGTGTAACCGCCCCACCTGGAAATCATGGCTAAAGTATAGCATAAGGGGTACAACTCCGACCGGAGTTGTACCCCTAGTCACTAGTCGTTAGTCACTAGTTAAGGATATACTAGCAACTAGTTACTAGAGACTACAACTACGTGAGTAGTTGTTCGTACCAGTCGGTGATGGCCGGCCCAAAAAGGAGCACGATAAAAGTTGCGGCTATTAAAAACGGTCCGTAAGGAATTTTGCTTTGAAATCCCCTGCTCTTACTAATTAAACCCGGCAAGGCAAATAAAGTTCCCAGAATTGATGCAAAAAATATCATCAAAACAGCTTTAAACGGCGTGGCTAATATCGTACCGGTGACCAGACCGAGCGTAATATCGCCGCCGCCAATGTATTTGTCGGACAGATTGTAAATTAAGTAAAAAAGACCGCTGGTTACGGCGATGGCGCCAGCCCAATTAAGCAAAGCCGACAGTTTATCCGGCGCATAACCAACAATATAAATTGCCCGGCCGGCAGCCGCAACGAGGAAAGTTGGGTAGACCACTTTGTTTGGCAGTAGCAGCCAGCGCCAGTCGTAGACCGCCAGTGCCAGCAAGCCAACGCTGGTAGCCAGCCAAGTGCTAAACAAAAGCCACTGCCCGGCCCCGCTAAAATCTTGCGGCCATAAAATATACGATGATACAAAAACGGCTGCCATCGTTAGTTCGACGATTGGATATTGCTTGGAAATCGGTTTATGGCAGTAGCGGCAGCGCCCCCGCAAAAATAACCAGCTAAAAACTGGTATAAGGTCTCTTGGCGCAAGCTCATGCAAGCAATTTGGGCATACACTTCTGCCCTTCAAAATGGATAGCTGGTTATTTTTAGTTGCTAGTCTTGAGTCTTCAGTGCTTAGTCTTCTCGAATTTGTTTTTTTAACTGATGACTGGCGACTAGTGACTAGTGACTGCTGTCTGGTTCTCCAGACAACTGCATTGACAAAACTGCCCAAACAAAGCCCCAGGCAGGCTAGAACTACAAGAGTTAAAATCATTATCATTATGCTAGCACGCCTGCCAGTAACTAGTAATTAGGAAATAGGAACTAGCGACCTATAGTCCTAGGGTCTTTTTCCTATTTTCCAGTTACTAATTGCTACTTGCTATTTTCTAATTGCTATATTTAGCCGTTGTCGACGCAGTAGTAGGTGTTAGAGCGTTCCAGCGCAATCGTCAAAGCGTACTGTTTGGAAGTGGCCGAAGCGCCGGTGCCGCCTTGTGGCGGCCGGTCGCCGTTGCAAACCGCGCCGACAGTTATCCAGACATTGCCGAGCGACCAAGCCGGCAAAGTGCCGGTATTGGCGTAGAGGATAGTAGTGTCGCTACCAGAAGTCGGGTCTTGAATGTTAACCTTGCCGTTAATATAGCGGTTGAACCAGTCATAGCAGCTTTGATTGTTATTGTTGCCGGTGGCGCAGTTAGTGAAAGTGCCGGTAACACCTACCCACGGGTAAGTGCCCTGGTTGTTGGCCGAGAATTGACCGAGTTCGGAACTTAAACGGTTGGCAATACTTTGGCGTTTGGAATCACGGGCGTTACGCTGCAGTTGCGGTACGGCAATGAAAACAATTGATAGGATCAAACCGGCAATCGCCAGCACAATCAAAATTTCGATAATGGTAAAGCCGCGAAGTTTTTTTGGAAGTAGTTTTTTCACTTTTTGTATGCCCCCCTCGTAAAAATTTGCTGAATGCTTATGGTTATATGATATTACATCTTTCTGAACTTGCAATCATTATAGTTTGATGAAGTTCTTGCCGGCCAGTGAATAAATTGGCAGCAGCACGGCGGCCACGATTATCAGAGCAATGATACCGACCGTAATCATCAGCACTGGTTCAATTACCGTAGCAATGGTTTTAATCTGATTATCAACTTCTTTCTCATAATAGTCGGCTAGTTTAGCCAGCATTGTATCGAGTGAGCCGGATTGTTCGCCGGTGCGGACCATGTTGGGCACCAGTTCCAAAAAATAGCGCTCATCGGTTAAGCTTTCGCTAAGGGTTTTGCCGCCTTTGACGGCTTCGGCGGCGCGCAAAATGGCGGCCTCAACGTGAAGATTACCAATTGATTTGGCAGAGGTGTTTAAGACTTGAATAAGCGGCACGCCGCTAGCTACTAGGGTAGCTGACACGCGCGAAAACCGAGCCATGTAAAGCTTCATAAACAGCGGCCCGATGGCCGGCGCCCGCATTTTAAACCGGTCGTACACCAGCCGTCCCGGACGGGTGCGGACCCAACGTACAAGTAGGAAAATACCGCCACCAAAAACCAAAATTATCAACCACCAGAAATTTAACAGAAAATGAGTGATAGCCAGCAGAAACTTAGTCACAACTGGCAGTTGAACGTTTGGCAAGCCGGCATATAGACTTTCAACTTGTGGTAAAACAGAAGTCATCAAAAAGACCACCACGCCGACTAAGACAATAATGACCAGCATTGGATAAAGCATGGCGCCGCGCAGGCGCGAAACTATTTCTGAATCTTTTTCCTGCTGGTTGGCCAGTCGTTCCAAGGAAACGTCTAACGTTCCAGAGGCCTCGCCGGCGGCAATCAAACTGGTATAAACGTCGTTAAAAACGCGGGGATGAGCGGCCATGGCCTCGGCCAAGTTGGAACCGGCCTCCACATCATTAATAATTTTGGCAATAGTTGGTTTGAGCTGTTTATTGGCGGTTTGTTTACGAACCGCCTCCAGGCTTTGCACCAGCGGCAAACCGGCATTAACTAAAGTCGATAGCTGGCGGGAAAAGACCACCATGTGTTTGGCTGGAATCCGATTGAAAAATGACCGCAAACCCTCTTCTTTTTTGGGGGTAATTTCTAGAGGGGCCAGACCACGCTCGGTTAGCAGGCGGGCGGCAGCGGCCTCGTCTTCGGCCTCGACAGCGGCAGTTATTTTTTCGCCTGTTCTTAGATTGCGGGCGGTGTAGGTAAAGCTCTGCATCAAGCAACCTCCGGTTGCAGAAGTATGAATAATGAAGTATGAAGTATGTCAGCCTCATAATTCTTAATTCGTAATTCGTAATTCGTAAAAATGCTTAGCATTTTTAGGTCCTCATCAGCCGGTCGAGTTCTTCGACGTCAACGGCATAGTTGCGGGCTTCGTCATAGCTGATAATACCCGAATGAATCAGATGAACCAGTGTCCGGTCCATGCTCTGCATGCCGTACTCGGCGCCGGTTTGAATAACGGCTTCCAGCTGATAGGTTTTGCCCTCGCGGATAATGTTACGAACGGCTGGCGTCGCAATTAAAATTTCGGTGGCTACTACCCGGCCGCCGCCAACGGCCGGAATCAGCCGCTGCGAGCAAATCGCCATCAGGATGTTACCAAGCTGGGCTCTAACTTGTGGTTGTTGATGGGGCGGAAAAACATCTATCATCCGGTCGATGCTTTGGGCGGCCGAGTTGGTATGCAGGGTGGCAAAGACCAAATGGCCGGTTTCGGCTATGGTTATGGCGGCAGCAATGGTTTCTAAATCGCGCATCTCGCCAATTAGCACCACATCCGGGTCCTGACGAAGTGAGGAGCGTAAGGCGGCCGAAAAACTGTAGGTGTCATAATGAACTTCGCGCTGGACAATGACCGATTTTTTAGATTCATGAGTGTATTCAATCGGGTCTTCGACGGTAATAATGTGAGTGGCTCGTTCATTATTAATTTTTTCGATCATGGCCGCTAAAGTGGTTGATTTGCCAGAACCGGTTGGGCCGGTTATCAGCACTAGACCGCGGGGATAGTTAGTAAAGTTATTGAGCACTTTTGGCAGGCCAAGTTGTTCGACGGCCTTTATCTCGTTTGGAATCAAGCGCATGGCGGCTGCCATATTGCCGCGCTCATGAAAAGCATTGACCCTAAACCTGCCCAAAGTACCAAAGGCAAAGCTAAAATCAAATTCTTTATCACGCAGCAAGATCTGCTTTTGGTCTTCGTCTAAAAGTGAAAAAACCAGCGTTTCAACCAGCTGTTCGTTTAAGACTGGCGCGCCTGGAACTGGCGATAAGACTCCGTCGATGCGCAAAATCGGCGGCAGCCCAACCTGCAAATGTAAATCGGACGCCTTTTTCTTAACTACGTCCTCGAGCAAGAGCTCGATTTTGATATTTTGTGATTGTTGTGCCACCCCCTAGTCGCTCCCTTCGGTCGCTTTAGGGTTTAGGGGATAGGGTGTAGGGTGTAGTTCGCTACAATCTAACCCCTCGACCCTTGACCCTTGACCCTGATGATGAATGTAATGAATCATTTTTAGCTGTCGGCGCTAGCCACCCGATTTACTTCCATAACGGTTGTTAGCCCGGCCAGCGCCTTAAGATAGCCGTCCTGCTTCATGGTAATCATACCCTGGGATTGGGCAACTTTATGAATCATAGTGGTAGTCGGACGTTTGACAATTACTTCCTGCATGGCTTCGGTTACCTCAAAAACCTCATAAAGCCCCATTCGCCCTTTGTAGCCGGTTGGGCTATCGGGCGTTGGCTTGGGCTTAACCAAAGTATAAGCGTTTTGCGTTGCCAGTGGCAAGTTCTGATAGCCAAGATCAGCACCAATCTTAGCTACCTCGGCCGGGGATTTGGGCAAAATTGTGCCGATGGTATTTTTGATAGCTAAAGTCTCGGCCGGACTTGACTGATAAGCGTCGCCGGGGATTACCTTACGTACTAAGCGCTGGCCAATAACAGTTCTGACGGTTGAGGCAATTAAGAACGGCTCAATCGCCATATCGAGTAAGCGCGGCAGAATGCCGGCGGCCGAGTTGGTATGCAAAGTGCTAAAGACTAAGTGTCCGGTTAAGGCCGCCTGGACGGCCAAATTGGCCGCTTCCTTGTCTCTGATTTCGCCAACCATCACCACATCCGGATCCTGGCGCAGGACCGAACGCAGGCCGGATGCAAAAGTCAGGCCGATATCGGGATTTATCTGGATTTGGTTAACACCTTCGATTTTGTATTCGACCGGGTCTTCCAGCGTGACGATGTTAATGGTGTCGTTTTTGATGGTCTGAATCATGGCGTACATGCTGGTAGTTTTGCCAGAACCGGTCGGCCCGGAGGTCAAAATCATGCCGTGTGGTTGAGCCAGAGCTTTTTTAACCATTCGAAGCGCCCGGCCGTTATAGCCCATTTCATCAAGCTGAAGAGCGGTATCGGATTTATCGAGTAAGCGCAGCACCACCTGTTCACCCCAGACTACCGGGCTGATGGCGATCCTCAAATCAATTTCTTTACCGGCTACTTTGATGGTAAATTGGCCGTCTTGGGGAATGCGGTGCTCATCAATCTTTAAATTGGATAGGATTTTTATGCGCGACACTAGCGGCGCCTCGGTGTTTTTTGGCAGGCGCATGATTTCGCGCATGACACCGTCTACCCGGCAGCGGATTTTTAGCTCGTGTTCCAGCGATTCAACGTGGACATCGCTGGCATTGTTGTTAACAGCGTATTCCATGATGGCATTGAGCGCCCGGCTGATGGGCGAATCCTGGACGATAGTTTGAACCTTATCAGCGCTTGTCGGCTTCTCGGTCTTGGCAGCACCGGTCGGCTCAATTTCCAGCATCGAGGTTAAGCCGTGCTGCAAGCCGAGTTTGCCGTATTGTTCTAAGACCCGTCGAATGCCCGATTCGCTAGCGGCATAGGCTTTGATGGGGCGGCCGATCTTAGAAGACAAAAAATCTACGGCCTGAAGATTGTCGGCGTCCAACATGGCCACGACTAAATAATTTTGCATTTCGCCAATTGGTACAGCCATGTACTGCTGGCCGATATCTTTAGGCAGTAGGCTCAAGGTTTTTTCGTTAACATGGATGCTGGAGAGATTAACATAAGGCAAGCTATTAACCTCGGCCAAGGCTTTGGCCAGCTGTTCATCAGTTATCCGGCCAGAATCGATTAAATAGGCTAGGATCGGCTGCTTGGCCCGAGCGGCTTTATCTTTGAGTTGCTCAAGCTCGGGTTGGGTCAGCAAGCCATCAGAAACCAATGTTTCTTCGACCTTAACTTGTGTTTCAGGCGAAAGAATTGACATCAGGCGCCTCCATTCGGAGTCGCATTAACCATTTTCCATTTTCCATTAGCCAAATTATTTACCATTAGCCATTCATCAAAACTTCTGGTAAATGACAAATGATACTTAATTGGTAATTGTGAATTGGTAAATGATAAATTCATCACCTATTGGCTTGGGTTGAACGGTGAAGTATTTTTGGTGTTACCGATTTGAATTGGCTGGGTTGGGTCAAGGGCATTACGGTTAAGGAAACTGCTGTAGGCGGAATCATTTTTAACATCCGGGAAGTTAGGATTAATTTTTTCAATCACCGGCACTTGGCTGCGCGATGACGGCGCATTAAAGACTAGGTTAGAAACCGCCAAGGCAATAGTGGCGGCGATTAAAGCAGCCGAGCTTATCAAAATCACATCTCGTCGCTTCATAAGTCGCTCCCTTCGGTCGCTCCAGTTTTCAGTTTACAGTTTTCAGTTTTCAGTAAATTTACAGTTAGCAATTTACTTTTTATTAATGTAGCTACATTGATCATTGATAATTGATCATTCATTGAAAATTGCTTGCCCCGTACCAAAACCTGAGCGGAGTAGTCTGCAATCAGATTACGAAGCTTCAAGTTTTTGGTGTGGGGATAATTGAAAATTGATAATTGTAATGACTTCGTCATTACTTGATCTCCTTATTGCCGGCACTTAAAATTTTAGCCGGCTGGAAGTAGGTTGTCACACTAGCCGAAACCGACAGGCTGGCGCTGGAACCGGACAGCTGCAGTTTAGTGATATCAAATGGCCGAATCGAGCGTTCCAAATCACGCACCAGATTTTGAGCACCTGAATAGGTTGTCAATCCGCTTAGGCTCAATGGTATTTCAACCGGCTGCGGATTGGCGGTTGGCTGGCTGTTAATGGTGGCCGATTGGTCAGAGCCGGCAATCCCCGGATTGCCAATCCGATTAAGCGACATTACCTTGGCAACCGATGAAATTAGAGCCGGAAAGTCGTATTTACTCGGCAAAGCATTAAGCACCACCTGACTATTAGTGCCATCCGGTGGCGTGGCGTTAGCATCAGACACATTCTTGCCGCCGATAGCATTAGGGTTAGCCGAATTAAATGCATCGTACTGGGTTTTTAAGGTTTCGACCGTATCAATGTTGGCCTTAAGTTGAGCAACGGCTTGTCTTTTGGCGGATAGTACCTGACGATGATATGCCGCCTGACTCCATAGGGCTTTAGCTGATAGTAAACAAAAGACCGTCACGGCGGCGGCAACTGTTATTGTTACCAGCATGCGGGTCTGACCGCGGTCCAGATTGAGCTTTTTAAAATCGAATTTAGCTTTCATCATTGACCTCCACCTTGTCCGGTAAATAATGGATCGTCAAGCGCTGACCGGTTGGAAGTCTGTTTAGGGACGCTTAACTTGGGTGTGACATTGGCGCCGCTACTATCAACCGCATTGCTGCTAAATAGGATCGGATTAAAAGTTACATTTACCGAAAAGCTGGCTTTACCCTCGCCGATGCCAAAACTGCTTAAGACTACCGATGGAAAGGCCTTTTGGCCGCCATCATCAGAACCTAGGCTATAGGTGGTGAACTTTAAAGTATCCACGAATGTATTAACCGATTTTTGCGAATCGGCTGTACCGTCAATTTGGATGGTATTGGCCGCTAGATCGAGCGATAAATTGCTTAAGGAAACATTGCTGGGCGTAATATCCGGCATATAGGCAAAAATGCGTGAGACGGCGTGTTTGTTCTGATGCAAGCCAGATAACGTGGCCAGTTGATTTTGAACAGTCAAAATTCTGTCTAGATTTTCGGTGTTAGCTAGCTGCTGACTGTAACTAGTAATTGATTTATCGGCATCGGATAATTGTTTCTTCTGGATGCCGTAAACCGTTAGCAGCAACAAGACAAAAATAGCGGCCGAAATTAGACTTACTAGCAACACCCCACTAGTCAACAGCCGACGGCTTCTTTCCAACTTGACGCCGGTCTGCTTGATATCTGGCAGTAGGTTAAATTGGGCTCTTGGCACCATCAAGCGTTCCTTTCAGTCACTTTAAACTCTAAGCTCGAAACTCGAAACTCTAATGTTTGGAATTTATGATTTAGCACTTGGAATTTGTTTAGGATTTCGGGTTTAGAAATTAGAAATTGAAATGACGTAGTCATTATTCCATCCTTCCGGCTAAGCCGACGGCGACCGCAAAGTGGCTGGAAACCACCATGGTCTGATTTTGCTGCGGCGGCGGCACGTTAACGTTACGCCAAGCATTACCAATTTCTACATTAATACCGAATTTGTTGGCAATGTAAAGCGGTAGCTCCGGCAAAGTTGAGGCTCCGCCGGTAACGATAATTCTGTCCAGTTTGGTATTGCCATAACGTTCGGCAAAAAATTTAATCGATTTTTCAATTTCGCCGGCTAGGCCATCGATAACACCGATGATGGCCGCATAAACCCGACCTTCCAGCTTATCTTTGCCCAGTCCAAACTTAAGCACATACTGCTGGGCTTGCCGGGCATCAACCCCCAGATTTTGGCTGGCCGCCCGGGCGATGTTTTGCATGCCCGTAGGGATGGCCCGCACTAAATGCGGCGTGCCACCAAAACTGATAATCAAATCGGCGCTAACACTGCCAACGTCTAAAACCAGCTGCGGTAAAGTGGCATCGGCCGCCACAATCGCCCGGGCTAAGGCCATGTTATCCGGCTCCATTGCGATGACGTTTAAGCCGGCGGCCTCAACTAACGCCAGGCGGGATTCTATAAAATCATTTGGCGCACTGGTGATAAGCACTTCGACTTTGCCGGCTTGCGGTGAATTACCAATTACGGCAAAGTCAACTTTAGATTTATCCGGCGGCGTCGGAATATACGAACCAGCCTGATAGTGGATGGTTTTATCAAGTTCGGCCGGGAGCATTTTTGGAAGATCAATAATGGTCGTAAAAACCCTTTGGGATGGAATGTTAACAGCCACGTTTTTGGCGGTAATCCCCGTCTGTTTAACCAGTCTTTGCAAGGCTTGAGTAAAGCCTTGTTTATCAACCACGTCGTAGCCAGTGCCAACAGTGCTATCCAAAGTTATTTCGCCGTAGCGATCTAGGGTTTTTATCGGTCCAGGGCCTTTTAGTTGAACGGCACGGAGGCCAAAGGTGCCAATATCCAGGCCAAAAAAGTCGGATCGCCCACCACTGAAAAAAGCCATAATTAACTCTGATTATACATTAGCGTTATAGATTAACACCAGTAATTTACAATTTTCCATTTTCAGTTTTCAATACGTCTTTAAGTTTTCCGTTTTCAATGTAAACAGATCATGGTAAACGCATGGTGAACGGTAAACTGTAAACCGTAAACGGATGTTAGAAGACAGGTGGAAGACTGATTAAACTTTGGATTTTGCCGCTGCTGGCGCCGGCATCGTTGAAAAAGCCACCGCCAATGACCATTTCCGGCGTGAAGTTAAAGACTTCGGCAATGTTACCGCTGCTGGCGGCTTCGCCTGGGGCCGCCGAATTGACATCGCCATTGGTGCGCACTAGATTTACCTTTTTGGCAATGAAGGCGCCGTTAACAGTTAACTTGTTGCGGCAGGCCGCACTAACATAAACATCGGTTGGCGGATCATTTGAGTTAGTGTGGCAGGTCCAAATGATACCCGAGGCTGCTGGGTCGGTGCTCGGCTGGCCAATGTAAAGTCCATCCAACTGGCCAACGTCATTGGCAATGTAGATGTTGCCTTTTACGACCAGTGTAAACTTGGGCACATTATCAACGTTATGGACCCCATAAGTAATATTGCTGGAGATAAAAACATTGCCTGAGACAAATAAGGTAATTTTTTTACCGGCGGCGATTGGCGAAGCTGCAGCAACATTGGTGATGCCACTGCCATTGATTAAATATTGGCCGGAATTAAGAGCCGCAACGTCGTTAGCCGAGGCGATAGTTTGAGGCGAAGATTGCTTAGTGCCGAAATAATCTGGAATGCAGTGTGTTTGTTTCGAGCCCTCTAAAAAACCACCCCAGTAGTTTGTAGCTGTAATCGTGCTCTTGTTAGCAAAGCTGGTTTTGTTGTAGCCGGTGGTGCCAGTTGAGAAGCCATAAGGCTCGCCGCTGGCAGCGCTGTTGCCTTCAATGATACCAAGCGCCAGAGCGCCAAATTCACTGCCCGCGCCCGAGGCCTTTTGGCTGTTGGCATCATATCTGGCAAAACCCATCACGCCACCTTTATATAAATTAGAGGGGCCAGAGGAGCCGGTGTAATCGGGTGCTTGGTAGCTACTGTCCGACGGATCGCAGGACGATGGACCGGAGTTGAAACCGCCGCCACTGAATGTATCGGCGCCGTAGGCTTTAAAGTAAGGCCGAGTATCGGCATAAACAGCTCCCAAGCTGGTGAGGCTAAAAACCAACAAATAAACAGCACTGAGTATTAGAAGTCTTGTTTGTCTTCGGCTCATACATAAGCAGTATACATTTGAGCGCCAACTTGGGCAATCTAACGAATATTGATATTTACAGATTAATAGTATTGCTCTTTTCGCCATTTTATGATTTAATGCTAATATTATGGCGGGTGAGTCCAAAAGCTTAGAAAAATTCCCTGGAGCTCAACAAAGAGTCATTCGTTTAGAAGATTTTTCTGATGGTCAAACACAGGCTGTTAGTCTTGAGACCCTGATGGAAATGCCAATTGGCATACTTAAGATTGCTGGCGTAAATCTAGTCCTATGCCGTCGAATTAATCCTACAGAAAAAAGAATAGCGATGGCATTCGAACCTGTTCGGTTTTATGGTGCTCGCATGCCTCTTCAAGAACCAGAATTTGGTCAAGAATTGGGCTTAAAATGGCGAACTAAAACGCGTAATACGGAACATTTTCCCAATCCTTGGATGCCTTTCAATCCAAATGGCCTGTCTAGTTCGGATGTCAGACAGTCCAAAGGTACAGATATCGATCCAAAAAAAGTAAAGTCTTACTTTGTTTTAGGTTACTACGCCGAAAAGATGATAGCCAAAACCACAGAGGAAGACAGGGCTTACGCAAGGAATATGTTCGGCATCAAAGATGGTCTCATTACTTCAGACTAATATCTGACTTGTATTGCTCCTCTTACTCCTATAATAATTAAAGTAGATGGATAAGGTGAAAAATCCCCGGAACGCTTTGATTTCGGTTTACGACAAAACTGGGATTGCCGAGTTTGCGGCCGAGATTAAAAAAATGGGCTTTATTATTTATGCTTCCGGCGGCACCGCTAAAGAAATCGCCAAGGCTAAGGTGCCGGTCAAAGATATTGCTGAATTGGTTGGCGGCGATGCTATTTTGGATCATCGCGTGGTGACACTATCGCGCGAAATCCACGCCGGCCTTTTGGCGGATAAAGCTCACGCCGCCGAACTCAAAAAGCTGGGTATTCCCCGCCTCGACTTAGTTTGTGTTGATATGTATCCTTTGGCTGAAGTCATAAATAAAAAAGGCGCGACCGAGACCGATGTTATCGAAATGACCGATATTGGCGGCCCGACTTTGCTTAGAGCCGCTGCCAAAGGCCGGCGGGTTGTGTTGTGCCGGCCCGAACAAAGACAAACCGTTATCGAGTGGCTCAAAGCCGGGCGGCCGGATGCTAAAAACTTCCTGACGGCGCTGGCCGCCGTAGCTGAACTGGAAGTCGCTAAATACGTTTTTGCTTCTGCCAAATACTGGGGCGGTGATGAATTTGCCGGCTTTATTGGCCAGCGAATCAACCAAACTAAATACGGCGAGAACCCCTGGCAAAAGGATGCCGGCTTTTACAGTGAAGGTCTGGGTTTTGACCGGCTAGGCTTAGATTGGTTTGAGCAGCGTGGCGGCACTAAACTTAGCTATAACAACTACGCTGATATTGACCGGTTGCTTCAAAGCATCACTCACATTGCTGCCGGCTTTGATAAGAATTTTGGCAAAGTTCCGGCCGTAGCCTTGGGTGCCAAACACGGTAATGTTTGTGGCGGCGCGGTTTCAAATTCCAAAGTCGAGGCCATCAAAAAAATGCTCGATGGCGACAGGCGAGCTATTTTTGGTGGTTCGGTTATGTTCAACTTTGGCCTCGATAAAGAATTAGCCAACCTACTACTGGAACACGGCATACCTGACGGCAAACGTTTACTTGATGTAGTGGCGGTGGCTGATGTAACAGATGAAGCGCTTGACATTTTACAGCGCAAAGGTGGCAAACTGCGGGTGGTTACCAATCCGCAGTTAGCCAAACTTAATCAAAAATCGCTTGATTCATTGGAGAGATTCCGTTACGTCCGCGGCGGCACGTTAGTCCAGGATAATTACACATTTATATTGGATCTTAAGTCTCGTGATCTGCAAAAAACCAGCCAACCACCCTTTGCAAGGCCGAGCCTTGCAAAATTGGAGAAAGATTTAGTCCTAGCGTGGGCGGTCGGCTCGACTAGCAATAGCAACACCGTAGTTCTGGTCAAAAATGGCATGTTGATTGGCAACGGCGTTGGCCAGCAAGACCGAGTTTCGGCCGCTCAACTGGCCTTGAAACGAGCCCGCGACGGGGGCCATGATATTGCCGAAGCCATAGCCTACAGTGACAGCTTCTTCCCCTTCCCGGACGGACCAATTAAGCTGGCCGATGCCGGGGTAAAGGCAATCTTGGCCACCCGTGGCTCGGTTAATGATGCTAAAGTTGCCGAGGCCTTAAAACAAACCGGCGTTATTTTCTATACCCTACCCGATGAACTCGCCCGCGGCTTCTACATGCACTAAGTAATCAGAAATTATAATTAGGTGGTTCTGTAAATCGCATCAGTGCTTCAGCATCGTAGGGTTTACCACTTAGACAATTACGCACGTTTGCGAGATCATTTCTATATTTAGCAAAGTACGGTGGTTCAAGTGCATCGGCAATCTCTTTTAGAGCAACGTCTAATGAATGAATCATGCCACGTCTGAGCTCTTCAGCAAAATCTTTGGTACGATCCTGTTGTTCTAATGATGCGACAAACTCTACAGCTTCTCGCCAACGACGCTGACCACCATCATGGTGCCATTGCGCCGGACCGAAACCTTGCCTCTTCGGGTCTTTCAGATATTGTTCCCTATCAGCCACGATAAACTCCGGCAGAAGGCCTCGTCCCCAGTAATTAACGTAGTTATTTAACCTTTCATAGACGGAGGCTGCGCCTTCGGCCATCCGAAAGAGTTCCTCGGCCCTTTCAAGTGCTGCCTGCCTTCTCTCACTTCTCCCCATTGGCACCTCATAGTAATCATCACCATGTTTTTCCGTACGAGTTGTGGGTCCAGGGTTCGGGAATTTCTTTCTCAATGTTTCAGGGTCTAACCCCAGTCTTTTATATTCAGGTTCAATCGAAAGAAAGTCGCGCAAGCTGTTTTCTCCGCCCTGCTCGGCAAGTTCGTGAAACTCCTCTGGCAGTCTTTCGCGTTCGACAGGATCAAATGCCAGCTCTATTGTTCGCGCTAAATTGCTAAGAACTGCCGTTAGAAATTTATCTCTACTAATATCTACTTGCTTCGGGTCTATAGTGGACAAGAATTCTTTGTATAATTCGGTATTCTCGAGTATTGGTAAGAGACCTCTGCTGCTTATCCTTTCACCCATAGCTCCACCCCAGGTACTACCAAACGGTGCTATTTTTATGCCCAATCTCATAAATGTATCGCTATGTACTATTGTCTGTAGTTCGCCATGCATGTCGCCTTCGACGACGCGATTCTCAACTCGCTGATTCATACTCTCATAAACATCATTTTGCTCTAGAACTTCTGAATCTTCCTCTTCGCCAACAGGCATAAGTCCTAAAAAGAGGTTTGCTAAACCAACTCCTAGCCCAGTGTGCTTTCGGTTGTATTCTAGAATCTCATCATAAGCTGATGTAACAGCTTCATAACTGGGTATGTGATTTGGTCGTTCTTGTTCACTCATTTTTTATTTTGGGTTAACACGTTAATACTAGCATATTTTATCTGTTTTTGCAAGGTGTTTCCTCTGTTACACTAGTCTTATGAGTTTATCTATAGGAATCGTAGGCCTTCCTAACGTTGGCAAATCGACGCTTTTTAACGCCTTAACAGATGCCAATGCCTTGATTGCCAACTACCCGTTTGCCACAATCGAACCAAATACCGGAGTGGTGCCGGTGCCGGATGAACGGTTGGAAAAATTAGCCAAAATTTACAAAACCGACAAAATTGTGCCAGCGACCGTGAAATTCGTTGATATTGCCGGATTAGTGGCCGGCGCGCACCAAGGCGAAGGCTTAGGCAACCAATTTTTAAGCCACATTCGAGCGTGCAATGCTATTTGTCACGTAGTTCGGGCTTTTGAGGATGAAAATGTCCAAAATAAGGGCACCTCGGATCCAAAAGAGGATATCGAAATTATTAATACCGAGCTAGTTTTAGCCGATTTGGCCACTGTTAACAAACGTCTGCCGGTTTTAGAAAAAGAAGTTAAGGCCAATCCTAAACTCACGCCAATTTATGATAATTTACTGCTTACCAAAAAAGTATTAGAGGAAAATAAATTAATTATTTCCGTCCCCGAAATAAATTTGGACTATTTAGATGATTTATTTTTAATTACGGCCAAGCCGGTAATTTATGTTTTTAACGTTGACGAAAAAAAATTAAATAAACTAGAAAATAATAAAAATTTAAGTGCAATAGTTGAGCCGTCCGAAGCCATTATTATTTCTGCCAAACTAGAAGATGAACTGCGCGGCCTAGACGAAACCGACCGTCAGGAACTCCTAAAAAGCTACGGTCAAACAGAAAGCGGTTTAATCCAATTAATTCATGCTGCTTATAAAACTTTAGGCTTGCACAGCTTTTTAACGGTTGGCGAAAAAGAAGTTCGGGCTTGGACAATTAACAGAGGTACAACTGCTCCTGAAGCGGCTGGTGCAATCCATACCGACTTTGAGCGCGGATTTATCAACGCCCAAGTAGTAAATTACCAAGATTTAATTGAAGCAGGCTCCCTGTTGACCGCCCGGGCAGCCGGTAAAGTCCGGACAGAGGGCAAAAATTACGTGGTGCAGCCAGATGATGTAATTGAATTCCGGTTCAACCCTGTAAAATAAATGCTAAAAAATTAGAAAATTCGTTTGTAAACTTGACAGTAAATTTCGACTATTCTTTGATTAGTACTGTAGGCTGCTAGATCAATACTCGATTAGCGGCTGATTTGGCAGCGTTCAGACAGTAAACTTAACTATTTTGAACAATTTATTTATGCAATTTCTAAAGAGTTAAGTAGTTTAATCTACCTGTTGGAGCTGGGTAGTAGTGTTTGACCAATTGGTTCGCTCTAGCAGCCAATTGTTGCTGTTCTGGCTGCACTTGTGGGTCAGTTTATCGTTGAGAGAGGCGGCCGAGCGCTCACCACAGATAATGTCATAGGAATAATCCAGCTTATAAGCCTTTAACTGCTTTTTCTCGGCCTGCTCAAGGCAGTTGTCCTGGAAAGTTGAGCAGGAACTAGCCAAATCTAGATATGGCTTTAGTTGAGCGCTATTTTCGGTTGATATTCGGATGTTGATAATCAGCGATTTAGTCACTTCAGCGTCAAACCACTGGTCGAAAATCAGATTACCAAGGTCATAAACAATCAGTCTTCCCTTGTAACTTTCCGTTTCCTGCACCACATGGGGGTGATCGGCAAAAATAACATCAGCACCAAGATCAATCATTTGCCGGTAGAGAGTCTGTTGTTGGACGTTAGAATGAGTAGCATACTCGGTACCGCCGTGCGGAAACACCCAGACCGGAAAATAAGCCGCATACTTACTAATTTGGGCCAGTTCTTCATCTGTCGGTACTCGGGCCAGCCAGTGGTAGCCGCACATGGCAATGGGTAATTTGCTAGCCTGATCATCTAATTTGACGCTCAAGCTGATAACTTCGCATAGTTCGTCCTTTTGTGAAATATCATAATGGCCAAAATATTGCCGGCCGGCGGCCGTTAAATTACTCCTGGTATCAGCAAAACCATCGGCGCCGGTGTTGTCAGTGTGGTTATTGGCCAGTGTAAAGACGTCAAACCATTTTTTAGCAGCATCTAGATAGGCTGGCGAGCATGAGAAAACTAGAGAATCAACTTGGACTTGATATGGTACTTTCTTATCTGTTATCGGGCATTCCAAATCGGCAATCCAAGAATCATATTTTGAGCGCTCAAAGTCACTTAATCTGGAAAAGGGCCAATCATAACCTAATGAAGTTTGTTGGGCGTACAAATCAATCGCTCTACCCCAGAAAACATCGCCCGAAACTAGGTAGCTACCCCTGAGTTTTTGATTTGGGGTATTATTTTTTTGTTTTTCAACAGGTGTAGATTTAATTTCCGTCGGAAAAAGCCAGGTTTTTGCCAGTTTATAGCTCAGGCCAAAAATAGCAATAAACAGAAAAACTTCAGCTAAAAATATCGTTAACAGGGGTAAAGTACGTTTTTTGCTCATCTTCCTAATTTAAGCAGAAAAATATTAAAAATAAATGCGGCTAACGCCTTATAAGACACGTCGCATCGTCGGTTTCTTATCCTCGCCGGGTGCGGAATGAATCCGACACTCGGGAGATTTTCCGGAGAGAAAAGGAGAAAAATGTTAGAAAAATTGGAAAAAAGCTACTAAATTGACACAAAAATCACTATATTTTCTGTAAGTAGTAAAATCGTTCCAGATTTCCGTGAGTTCCTGACACTTCAGAATCCATTTTATCGGCGACTTTGAACAATTTTTTTATCCAAGTTTCAAATTGTTTGATGATTTGGCGACGAATTCTGTCATTTTTGACAATACCTCTGTTAATTTGATCTCTTTTAGTCTCAAATTGCGGTTTGAATAAGACAATTAGTTTGGTTTTTGAACCGGAAATTTGATGTAAATGAGGTAAAACTAGCCTAAGTGAAATGAATGATAGGTCGACCAAAATTAGGTCTGGTTTATTTTTTGGCTTAAAATTTCGAATATCGGTTTTTTCATGCAGCTCAATTTTGCTAGTTTGGCGTAATTTCGGGTGCATTTGGTCGGTTCCGACATCTATAGCGACGACTTTTTGGGCGCCATGCTGCAAAGCGTAATCTGTAAATCCACCGGTACTACTGCCTACATCAATAACCAGCTTATTTTTAAAACTGACCTTAAATTTATTATTTGCAGCCTCTAATTTTAGGCCGCCACGGCTAACGTATTTTTGCTTTTTATTTAGTTTAATTTTTTGATAATTATGAATAAAATAGCCGGATTTTTTAATTATTTTCCCATCCACCTCAACATAGCCTAATTTAATATAATTTTCGGCCTGAGAGCGGTTAGTTACTAAACCGCGGTTGACTAGCTCCTTATCTAGGCGAAATTTAGTCATTTTAGATTAATTTTAGCGGCCACGGCCCTTTTACCATCTTCGTGGCGGGCAGCTTTTATTAAGCTGATGGAATTAATTTCAATAATTTGCCCGGTTTTTATCTTTGTACCCTGCCGGCGGCGGATATGCGGCCGATAATCTGGGCCAGCGTGAGCATTTTTGACTGCCCAACGGGCGCTAATTTCCTCGAACCAGTCTAATGATAGCTGATGAAGAGTTAACAAGGCTTGACTCTGCTTAATTAGGCTAACCGAGACGTCCTTTTTTGGTCCAAACATAGCTTTGGCACCGATGGTTAGATTAAATTTAGTGATTTTGGCGAATTTGTCAGTAAAAGAATTAATCATCCCTGGTTCGCTAAGATTACTGACAAACCACGGGATAATCGTTACGTGCAGACGGCCAGGCTGAAACTCGGTGCCAACTGGCATGTCCTCGGGCATTAAAGCCAGCCAGTAACGTAATTTATCAGCCTTTTTGACGTTCTCTGTAACTTCCACTTGCCGTATCCACTGATATTACATCCCCAGTTTTAACATGCGCCGGCACTTTGACTTTTAAGCCCGTTTCAGTCTCGGCGTCTTTAGTAACAGAGGTAGAGGTGTCGCCGCGCACCGCTTCTTCGGCCTGTGTTACCTTTAACCAAACGTTTTTAGGTAGCTCAATATTGATAAGCCGACTGCCGAAAAATTGGCCAGTAAGGTTCTCGCCCTCTTTGATGAATTTAACTTGATCGTCCAAACCGCTAAGATCGTACTGCTCATAATTTTCCGGCTCCATAAAGTAGAATTGGCGGTTGGCTTGATAGAGATATTGGATTGGGCGGCTGGTTACATCGGCCGGCTCTATCTGTTCACTACCCTTAAAAGTCTTGTCCAAAATCTTCCCGTCTAGTAAGTTTTGCAGTTTGACACTGACCGTTGCGCTGCCGCGGCCCATCATTTTGTGCGTGTAGTCCAAAACTTTGTAGGGCACACCATCTAGCTGGAAGATTGTGCCTTTTTTTAAATCAGTAAAGTTGAGAGCCATGTATTCCCGTTTTCTGTTTACCGTTTACCATACGTTTACCGTTTTCCATGTAGCTACATTGATAATTGTAAATTGATAATTTATTGAGAATTGTAAATTGTGAATTAAAAATTGCTTTATTAACCGTTCGAAACGAATGGCAATAAAGCCAGGTGTCTAGCTCGCTTAATGGCTCGGGCTAATTGCCGTTGCTTGCTCTCTGTTAAACCGGTTTTTTTACGCGGTTCAATCTGACCGTACTGGTTGATGTAGCGCTGTAAGGTCTTAAAATCCTTGTAGTCAAAATAAGCGACATCTGTCCGATATTTGAAAATCTTCGCCATTTATCGTTCTCCTTTCAGTCGAACTTAGGGTTGAGGGTCGAGGGGTGAGGGTTTAGGTCAATCTTCTGTACCCTATACCCTAGCCCCTATCCCCTATTTAGAAGGGAATATCGTCTAAATTAATTGGTTCGTCGCCGATGTCCTCGATGACGACTTCCTCGTCCTCGTCAGCTTTTTTCTTGCCGCCCTTTTTAGGTTTAGCGGCTGCTGGTTCGGCCGGTGCTGCTTTAGTTTTATCATCGGCTGCTGCCGGCGCACCGCTCGGGCCACCTAAGAAGGTAACGTCGTTGGCGACAACCTCGACCTTGCTGCGCTTTTGGCCATCTTGTTCCCATGAGCGGCTCTGTAAGCGGCCATTAACCAGCGCGGCACGGCCTTTGGTTAGATATTGAGCTACCCGCTCGCCGAGTGGTCCCCAAGCTACAATGTCGATAAAATCGGTTTGTTCCTTCCACTCACCATCGCCACTTCTGTAGCTGCGGTTAAGCGCTAGACTAAAGCTGCAAACGCTTTGACCGTTTGGTGTGGTGCGCAACTCTGGATCACGCGTTAAATTACCCATTAAAATTACTTGATTAAAACTCCTCGCCATGGTTCTACTCCTTATTCACTACTCTCTACTCACTATTAATTCTACTCTTCTTCGCTTTCTTCTTTACCTGAACTTGCGGCCCGTTCGGCCGCCTTGGCAGCTTTTTCTTTAGCCAGTGCCTCGGCTTTGGCTTTAGCTTTCAGATCCGGCTTGGTAATTAAAAATCTGATTACCTCGTCGGTAATGTTAAGGGTTTTTTCAATTGCACCAACAGCCTCCGGCGGCGCCTCAACCGTGTAAAAAACGTAGACCGCAAAATCGTGTTTCTTAATTTTGTAAGCTAGTTTACGCTTGCCCCAATTATCAGCTTTACTGATTTTAGCGCCGGCTTCGGTAATGATTTTTTCAACCTTACCGGAGGCTTTGTCCATATCAATTTCTAAGCCGGGATCAAATAGAACTGCTACTTCATATAAATTCAACGACCCGCGCACCGCGCTGGCCTGCTCGACGGCAGAGCCGCCGACTCCGCCAGTGCTTACAGGCACATTACTGCGTTGCCGACTGCGGTACTCATTTGCAGTACCATTTTGTACAGCCTCATTGCGTTCCTCGCCGTCGCCTTGTACTGCGCCAGTCTGCGCAGCTCGTGCATTCATGAATAAAATCTCCTCCTCTGGTTAAAGCCCGAGTGCCGATACGAGTCGCCTCGAGCCGAAGTTAAATTAGTCGCTAAATTGTAGCTATTTTAAGTTTGTAGGTCAAGTTTACCGCCGATGGGCCACAAGCCGGTCAAGAGCTGTCATTGCTAATTTACTATCTTCTGGGTCAATACCCTTTTCTACAACTAAATACGTATCCAGCGTGGCCCAGACGTCTGCGGGCAAAGGTTCCTCTGGTGTTTGGGCGTGCAGATATAGAGTTCGTCCCAAGGCTGCGGCCAGCCTGCCGACCTGTCGATTGTATAAGCTAAGATCAACATTTTCAATTTCCAGACCCGCCATAAAAAACTGATTATAAATGAAACAAAGATTCTGTAAAGTACTACTTTTTCCCTTCTTCGGGAAAATTTTCGTCATACATCTGTTCGGTTTCATCAGCAGATTCATCAGCGCCAAAAACCTGGTTTATGTCGCTAACTAAAACGTGGCGTGGTCGCGAGCCTTCGGCTGGGCCGACAATGCCTTGCTCTTCCATCATGTCGATCAAACGGGAAGCCCGGCCGTAGCCAATTCGAAGTTTACGCTGAAGTAAACTGGTGCTAGCCTTACCATTCGTGATAACGACTTCTATAGCGTCGCGCCAGGCACTATCATCAACCGTGCCTTCGATGCTCAAAATTGAGCCGGCTCGGCCGGTTAGCTGGACTGGTTGAGACACAACTTCCTCATCGTAAGTCGGTGATCGCTGGTCGCGCAAGAAGTTGCATACTTTGGTGGTCTCGGCATCGGTGATCAAAGCGGCTTGGACACGAATTGGCTTGTTAAACTCGGGCACGCTAAAGAGCATATCGCCGCTGCCCAACAGCTTTTCGGCGCCGGCTTGGTCAATGATGGTGCGCGAATCGACTTGCTGAACCACCGTAAAGGCAATCCGGCCCGGCACGTTGGCCTTAATTAAGCCGGTTATAACGTCCACACTTGGTCGTTGGGTGGCTATTACCAGATGAATACCAGCCGCCCGGGCCTTTTGGGCAATACGCACTACCAGTGCTTCCACGTCACGGGCAGCCATCATCATCAAATCGGCCAGCTCATCAATCACGATAACGATATAGGGCATCCCTTCTTCCTGTTTATGGTTGTTGTATTCAGCGATGTTGCGTTTACCAACTTCACCAAACGTTCTCAACCGCCGTTCCATCTCGGCCACTGCCCATTTGAGGGCGCTAATGCACTTTTCCGGCTCGTGAATCACCGGTGCTAGTAAGTGTGGAATATTGTTATAAAGGTTCATTTCGACCTGTTTTGGATCAACCAGGATGAGTTTGAGTTCGGATGGGCTATTGCGATAAAGCAGGCTGGTCAAAATGGTGTTAATCATGACGGATTTACCGGAACCGGTCTGGCCGGCAATCAAAAGGTGCGGCAGTTTATCCAGATCGGCCACAATCGGCGTGCCGGAGATATTTTTACCAATGGCCATCGGCAAGGGACTTTTTAACGACCGCCACTCATCAGCCGATAATAAGCCGTGAATCGAAACCGTGGCCGCTTTAACATTTGGCACTTCTATGCCAACCGCCCGTTTACCCGGAATCGGCGCTTCCATGCGGATGCTTTGGGCGGCCAAATCCAAGGCTAAGTTGTTTTCTAAAGCAGTTAGGCGGGACAATTTAACGCCGGTTGGCGGCTTGAGCGTGTACTGGGTTACCCGCGGACCAACATTGGCGCCTTCAACCCCCACATCAATATTAAAATTAGCAAAAGTTTCTTTAATTATTTGGGCGTTGCCTTGGACATCGCCGGCGTCAGCCTTATCCTGCTTATCACTAAGTAAGTCGAGTGACGGAAATTGCCAGTCTGGATCAGAAGCGGCGGTCAGGGCGGCATGATTTTCGGCTGGCGACAGCCTTTCGGCCACATTGCGCAGGCTAGCGCCCCGAGCTTGACCGGCCCGGTGATGTTCAACCGGCACCCCCTCGTGCAATTGAAAGTCCGGGCTCATTTTGGCTTTGAGAGCAGCTAAATCTTCCTCGCCTTCTTCGCCTTCTGGCTTCTCGCGGATAAATAAGTCTTTTAGTTTGAGTAAGCTACGTGGATCAATTGCCAGCGTGAAAAATAATGCAAATAAGGCCAGTAAGAAGAAAATCAACGAGCTAAGAAACTCACCGAATGGACCTATTAACGCACCGCCGACTGATTTGCCAACGCTGCCGCCGTGCTCAAATGCAATGTGTAACCAGGCCGCCAAAAAAACAATGGTGCCAAGCGCACCAATCATTTTGGGCAGAGGTATTTGTTGATCTTCGCTTAAAAATTTCAGGGCGCCAAGATAAACCAGAACAAACGGTGCAAAAACGGTGGCTATGCCAAACCAGCCCCAAGCGCCATTCCATAATCCCTCTGGAATTGGCGCGTTAATAACGGCGCCAAAGGCCATAACCAAGCCGCCGACAATCAGCAGAACCGCGCCGACGCCCCGCCAAAAGCCAGCGCTCCTTTTAGTAGCCTCCCTTTTCTTGGCGGCTGCTGAATTTTTTCTCTTTTTGGCCATTGAAAATAGTATAGCTTAAGAAGTAACAAAATACCTGCTCAAGGCAAGTGTTGTAATTATAACACTCCACACCGCTGTTGTCAAACGCGGGGCGGGAGGTCTGACCTCAATTATGCTGTCAACCCAGCAGTGAGCCTTCGAGATTATTCGACTTCACATAAACTAGATCGGCTCGTCAAGAAACTTCAATTGCAGTAAATTCCCTAACCTTTTGATAGTCATGTCGTCGAATAACTAGGCTCCATGGTTAGGCGAGCTGACTTGAAAGTCTACTGCTGGGTCAATCTAGGCAGCTTGATCGAATTCAGCTCGCGCTAATACCTGTTCTTCAATATCAAACGGGTTACGCAAATCCTTAATTCCGGCTTTATCTGCGTAGGCGAATGGGTGTGCTTTTGCATCATGCCTTGTTGATGGGTCGATCGCAAATTGAAGCCATAGTCGTAGAGTATCACCTTCTTTTTTAGGCTTAGCTATGATTCTCAACGCCATCTCACCAGCGGCTATACCGACGCTAACATATTTCTCGGGGTCATCCACCGGTCCACCATCAATTTCCAGCCAATCTTCCTCTAGCATTGTTTCGAGTGAAGACTCCGGTAGGCCTTCAATAGGCACTAGCTCGTTTGAAGTTGACAGTTCATTTGTTTCTGTATTTGCCATTTTATCCTTTCTTTTTTATTTAGATTTTGTTTTAAAAAGCCCCCGAGGCGGGGGCTTACATTTAGCTATTTATTCGCAACGCGCTAAATCAGCCCCCTTAAGGGAAACATGATAAGACATTCTGTGCGCTTAAAATAGCTCATGGTTATCCTTTATACTCCCCACTTAGCTGTTCGTCAAGTCAAAATTATTTTTTGGAAAAAGACCTCAATAGGCTGACTTAGTTATGGTTTGGGCAAATTATCTAATGCCGCTCAGCAATAGCTTAGATTATACCTATGCTTCTACTATCTCTACTTTATCAGAGAAGTGTAAAACTTTATCGAGTCTTCGAACTTTTTTACCTAAGTTAACTTCTAAGTCTAAATGCGGTTTTTGTGCTCTAAAGACTTCTCTAGCTCGATCATACACTTCAACTGAGTGTTGGCTCCATGGGAAATCGTCTATAAGAATCTCTATGGCTGTTAGCACTGGTCTTGTAGCTGGCACATTGTATTCTCCTGTCCACCCATGATCAGCTCTATATATGGCGTGGCGAGCTATTTTTTGTGCAAGCCGTTCTTGCCTCTTAGTGAGAGGTGAGACTGGAATCTTTTCCATTGATATACCAGCATAATTCTATCCTAAGGATTTATGTTACGCAAGCACAAGCAAAATTAGTCAATTGAAAGCGAGTCCTGTCTTTTTCCAGACATAAGGAGCTACCTTGAGAAACTGTTGTTGAAAGGCATAGGGTGTAACCCTATGCAGCTCATAAGCGAGCCCTGTTCAACAAAAGTGGGTCAAGCGTGGTGCAGCCCGAGTCGACTGACCTGCGGGCGGCAGACGACCCGGCGCGGAACGCACACTTTTTTGAATGGTGCGAGCGCTAGTCTACTCGAGCATCTTGGTTGAGTAAGCGTTGGCGCATTTGGGCGAAGCGGCGCTGCTGTTCGAGGGCGATTTCCTCAGGTGTTTTCTGCTTAATCGGCTCGCCATTGGAAGTTGTTAGAGTTCCCTGTTTCTCCGGCCGGCCGCCAATGACATTAACAACTGGAATGACAATCGGGCTGCGCTGGGTTTGTTCGTACAGAAAATGAGTCACGTAGTCTTTAAGTTCGGCCTTAAAACGGTCCAAATCAACCCGCTTGTAGCGCTGGCTGACGGCTCGGCGCAATTCGGCCCGAAAATCGTTCATCAATTCTTCCCGTTCTTTCATGTAAATGAAGCCTCGGCTGATGATGTCCGGACTGGTAAGTAGCGAACCGGTCTTTTTATCGATGGTTAGTACCACTGCTACCATGCCCTCCTCGGCTAATAGGACGCGGTCTTTGACCACAACCGTGCTAACAATGGCGCCGGTTTGGTCAACTAAAATCGTACCGTGCGGCACTTGTCCTTCAACTTCCATCTTATCTTTGGTGAAACTGATGATGTCGCCGTTGTCGGCATTAATGGAGTTGGCCCGTGGCACGCCGGCTTCCACCGCTAAATCGATGTGGTATTTTTTGGCGGTATAATCGCCGTAAATTGGCACAAAAAATTTCGGTTTGAGGATGGCGGCCATCTCGCGGTATTCCTCCTGGCTGCCATGTCCGGAAACATGTAGCGGTCCAGCGTTATCGACCTCGTGCGTTTCGTGTCGGTAAACATGCACGCCCTTGCGGTTAAGGTCGTCCACCATGGCCCGGATCATACTGTCGTTGCCGGTATATGGAATTGCCGTGCTCGACAGAATGACGGTGTCCTGTTCTTTAAGCTGAACGTGCTGGTGGTCGCCCATGGCCATCCGCACCAATGCCGAATTAGGCTCGCCTTGACCGCCGGTACAGACCACGACGACTTTGTCGTCCTTCAAATTATTAACTGACGCGATGGGCACAAAGGTGCCTTTAGGGATTTTCATAAAGCCATTGCGCACCGCCATTTCCAGAGTGCTAATCATGCTACGGCCGTCCATGGCCACTTTGCGGCCATGATGAACTGCTGCATTAACCACCATCTGAATCCGGTTGGTGTTGGTCGAAAAGATCGCCACAAAAATCCGGCCCGGCGCGGTATTCATGATATCAATGAAACTTTGTTCGATGGTGGACTCGCTCGGCGTACGGCCCGGTCGCTCGGTGGTGGTCGATTCGCTCATTAGTACCAAAACTCCTTCGTCAGCCAGTTGCTTAAATCGCTCCATATCGGTTTTTTCGTGGTCCAGTGGATTGGGGTCAAAGCGGAAATCGCCGCTATTGACGATGCGTCCAACCGGCGTATCAATTACTATCGCAGTACTGCCCGGAATGGAATGGGTGACTCGCACTAGTTCCACAAAGAACTGGCCAAGTTTGAGCCGCTCATGGGTAGTCTCGTTCATGACCACGGTCTTAAGCTTAAAGCCATCCGGCATCGGCTGATTGAAGTTCTCAAAAATTTCTTCGACTCGGCCAATGCTAAAGCGGCTGCCATAAACCGGCACATTATATTTGGGCAATACGTGCGGCAGGCCGCCAATGTGGTCAAGATGCCCGTGGGTTATGACAAAACCCTTGAGCTTATTTTTTATTTGGTCCAGATAGCTGGTATCGGCAATGCCATAATTAATACCCGGCAAATCCACACCTAAGTCATTGCCACAATCTAGTACAATGGCGTCGTTTTGGTACTCAATCACAATCATGTTTTTGCTACCGCCGCCGTCCATACCGCCAAGGCCGATAATTTTTAAGCGTGGGCTATCATCAATGAGATTGGCCCGGCGCCCTGTACCAAACGGTTCAGGGCGGCGCGGTTTGGCAGCTGGTGCTTTAGCGGTTGCATCAAGGTACTGACTGGCAATCCGGTTAGCATCAGACACCGCTTGTTTTTGCGCTCGTAAAGCTTTGCTGCGACTAACACCGCTACGTTTAGGTTTTTGCTCCATATTTTCCTTTCTTAACTCTTAAAGATTAATTGTTATATTCAATTTCATTATTTATAACGGCAGCCGGTTGTCGGCCGGTTGACGATTTGGCCGCCAGGCTGGCTTAGCAATTTCCGGCGGCTGGGCTAGGTTGGAAATTTCTTCCAAAACCTTCGGGATTTTTTTGAAATCATCAATCAATGTCTGGCGCATGCCGCCGTTGTATAAGGCCGCCGCCGGATGAAACAGTGGTAGGATCACCAAGGACGTGATGTCCTGCTCGCCGCTCTTACTTCTTACTTCTTGATTCATAATTCTAACTCGTTTTGGCTGGCCGTGGCATTGGCTGATTTTCAATCCCGGCACCAAGACCTCCAGGCTATGGCGGCCGAGCGCAATAATCAACTTCGGCTTAATCGCCTCCAATTGGGCATGTAAATATGGTAAGAAGGCAGCCTTTTCATCGGGATAAGGATCACGGTTATTGGGCGGGCGGTACTTGACGATATTAGTAATATAGACATCGGCGCGCTTTAAGTCGATGCTATCCAGCAGTTCATTTAGAAATTGGCCGGCGGCGCCGACAAACGGCAGACCTTGCTCATCTTCTTTTTGACCCGGTGCTTCGCCTATAAAAACAACTTCGGCATCGGCACTACCATCGCCAAATACCAGCTTCTTAGCACTGGTCGCCAACTCCGGACAAACCTTATCTTTGATGATATCGGCCTTTATTTTTTCGAGTAAGTCTTTTTTAGAAACTTTAGCCATTTTTGAGGTTCTTTGTGAGGTTCGTCTTTGAAAAAGCCAACTTTCGAGGTACAACCTTGGGAAATGTTTGGAAAAATCTTGTGATTTTACAAAAAATCTCTTTGCATTTTCCAAGGTTGTCCCTCGTGAACGATTTTTCCTATCTTTTTCCAAGGACGAACCTCTTAATAAGTCTTATTAAATTTTTGATAGCCAAAACCAAAAAGACAATACCGGCTATATAGGCAATTGTTCTAGCCGAATCCAGAGCTAGCGAGATAAGCGCGTAAGCTAAAATGGCAAAGATTAGCAGTTGAACTACTTCACCCTGCCAGCTACGTAAAAATTTCTGCTCGACTTGATTAACCATTTTTCCGCTCCTTATCATCATCTTTTTTTCCTTCTAGTTCTCTCGCTGCCGCTTTTCCACGCACCAAAATCTTGACGCTCCGAAATAGAGGTATTCCCTCTCTTCTCTGCTCAGGATTTGGTGCGGGACTTCGCAGCGATCTATTTATCATTGATTTTACCTTTAGTCTCCCTGTCTTTTAACTCCCTGACCGCTGCTCGCATGCTTAACTGCAGACGGCCGCGGTCGTCAATCGAAACTAACTTAACTGTTACTTTATCGCCTTCTTTGACGACATCGCTGGGCTTTTCGACTCGCTGTTCACTCATTTCCGAGACATGCACCAGGCCGTCTTTGCCAGGCATAATCTGCACAAAAGCACCAAAGTCCATGACATTAACCACCGGCACGTTTTGGTAAATTTTACCAACTTCCGGCTCGGCGGTAATGCTTTCTATCCACTGCCGGGCGGCATCAATCGACTTTTTGTCGGGGCTGGCAATCATGATTAAGCCGTCGTCTTTAATATCGATATCGGCGCCCGTCTCGCCGGTAATTTTCTGGATAGTTTCGCCGCCTTTGCCAATCACCTCACGAATTTTGTCCGGGTTGATCATGATAGTTTCGACCCTTGGGGCGTAGCTACTCATTTCTTGGCGAGCCTCCGGCAAAGTTGCCAGCATATGCTCTAGAATTTCGGCTCGGCCAGTTTTGCCCTGCTCTAAAGCCTTACCAAGTGTCTCAACCGGTAGGCCGTGAACTTTCATATCCATTTGCAGGGCCGTAATGCCTTTGGCCGAGCCAGCAACCTTAAAGTCCATATCGCCGGCAAAATCTTCGGCATCAGCAATATCAGAAAGAATAACCGACTTTTTACCATCGGTTACCAGGCCCATGGCAATCCCGCTGACCGGGGCTTTTAGTGGCACACCGGCGTCCATCAGAGCTAAAGTGCTAGCGCAAGTCGCAGCCATCGAGGTCGAACCGTTCTGGCTCATAATTTCGGTCACCGATCGGATGGTGTAGGGAAAATCAGCTTCGTCGGGCAACATTGGCAGGAGCGCCCGCTCGGCCAAATAACCATGGCCGATTTCCCGCCGGCCGGGGCTACCCAAACGACGGACTTCGCCAATCGTATACCCCGGCGCGTTGTAATGATGCAAATAGCGCCGTTCCCCCTGGCGTTCCATAGTGTCAACCATTTGAACATAGGACAGTGGCGCCAAAGTGACGATGTTCATGGCTTGAGTTACACCACGAGTGAATAAACTTGAACCGTGGGCGCGGGGCAAAAAGCCGACTTCGCTGGACAACGGCCGGATGTCTGTTAGTTTACGACCATCAGGCCTGATATTTTCATTAAGTATGGCTCCACGCAAATCTTGGTGCAAAGCCATCGTAAAGGCCTCGTCATAGTCGGCTTGTTGGCCGGCAAAATCATCGCCGATTTCGGCTTCGAAGTGTTCAAACATTTGGTCGCGCAGTTTTCTAACTATGTCACCGCGCTCCGGATGCGGGGCGCGCAAGTTGGCACCCATCTTGCCGCTCAACCAAGTTTCCACCCGGCTGATGATATCTTCATCCGGTTTTAGCAGCTCATATTCTTGAGCCGCGATGCCAACTTTCTCGACCAGCTCTTGTTGCAGTTTTAGGGCCGGCTGGATGGCTTTATGGGCAAACTCTAAAGCCTCAATCACTTGGGCCTCGGTTACTTCGCGGGCACCGGCTTCAACCATCATTATTCCCTCGACAGTGCCGGCCACCACCAGGTCCAACGGCCCCTCCTCCAGCTGCTCGGGGCTGGCAAAGGCCGTTAGCTTACCGTCAACTAGGCCAATGCGCAAGCCGGCCACTGGTCCTTCAAACGGTGCGCCGGTTAGCATCAGGGCGGCGCTCATGGCGGTCATGGCCACCATGTCGGGACGGAAATTGGGATCCATGCTTAGTACCGAAACCACGCCTTGAACTTCATTACGATAACCTTTGGGCCACAGTGGGCGGATAGGTCTGTCAATCAAACGACTAATTAGTACCGCCTCATCAGACGGCCGGCCTTCTCTTTTAATAAAGCGGCTACCGCTGATTTTTCCCGCGGCGTAGAATTTCTCTTCGTAATCGATGCTCAAGGGGAAGTAATCCAGCCCTTGGACGCGGGCGTTGCTAACCATAGCCGTGCCCAGTACCACTGTATCGCCGTAGCGGGCCAAGACTGAGGCTGAGCTGCGAAAACCGACGCGGCCGACTTCCAAAGATAGTTCGCGTCCAGCCAGCTCGCCGGTCACTTTAATTATTTTTTTACCAAAGGGGTTTATTGTTTGTACCATATATTTCTTATTCACTTTCTTTGGGTGACAAGGTTCAACCCGCTTATAGCGGACTGTGCTCTATCACCCAAATATTAAATTTCTAATATCTAAGTACGAAATCCGAAACAATTTTTAAATTCTAATTTTCCAAATCCCAAACGTTATTATTCGAATTTCGAGCTTAGAACTTGTTTAGGATTTAGAGTTTAGGATTTAGGATTTCAAGGTTCTACCTTCTGATGCCTAGTTTTTTAATTAGTTCCAAATAAGCTTCCTCGCTCTGATTCGAAATGTATTTTAACAGTTTTTTGCGCTTGCCAACTAGCTGCAACAGCGCCCGCCGCGACGCAAAATCGTGCTTATGAGTCTTTAGATGTTGCGTTAGCTCATGGATGCGCTCGGTCATAATGCCAACTTGGACAGCCGGCGAACCAGTATCAGTCTTGCCTTTGCGTAGATCTTTAGCAATCTCCGCCTTCTTCTCACTAGTTATCATTCGTTAGGCTTGATTCTAGCAAACTTAAGGGCTGTTATCAATATCTTACAGGCGGATAGTTGGCGGTCTTTTTTCTGGCATGTAGGGCCGGATTGTTACCACAGGCAGTTGTGTTGGTTCAACTTGACGAGGATGTCTATTTGCCGACCTAACTAAGCCGCCATATATAAACATTATATCGGGAAGAACTTTGGCTGCTGGTACTGCCTCTGAACCGCTAGGATCCGGATGCAGTTCAGAGAATTTTGGTTTTGTCTTCATATTCGAATTATATCATTTACTCCTATACTTGTCAATGATTGTGATCCTCTAATGGAGTAGTTTCCGATTTTTGTACGTCTTAAACCAGATAAATAGGCGCCGGTACCAAGATTGGCGCCGATGTCAGAAGCCAGTGAGCGGATGTATGTTCCACTGCTTACTTTTGTCGTAAAGCTCAATTTCGGATATTGAAAATCCATATTTTCAATCTTATAAATCGTCACCACCCGCGGCTCCATTTTTAGTTCCCTGCCGGCTCGGGCTAATTTATAGGCTGCTTGACCCTTAATTTTAATGGCACTGTAAGCCGGTGGCACCTGTCTGATTTCCCCCACAAACGATTTCAAGACTTTATCTACTTCTTTTCTAGTCGGTTCTCTAAACCCTATCCCCTTACCCCTATCCCCTACTTTTGTTATTTTGCCTTCAACGTCACCGGTCGTGCTGACTGCGCCGAGAGTCAGCTCGCAATCATAAACTTTATCGAGTTTCAAAAACTCGGCCGCCCGTTTGGTATAACTGCCAATAACCAGAATTAGTAAGCCGGTGGCTGCCGGATCAAGCGTGCCGGCGTGCCCGACTCGCACCTTCGGTGCGCGAGTCTTTAGTCGCTTGTCACTAGTGACTAGAGACTGATGACTAACTGACTGTCGCAAAAGTCCACGGACTTTTGCGACAACATCATGCGACGTCCAACCCTTCGGTTTATCAATCAGCAATATGCCATCCATGTGAAGAATAATCAATCAACAATTAGCAATAAGCAAGCGCTGCGGAATGTTTTTTGTTTATTGTTTATTGTTTTTTGGTAGGAGTGGTGGTGGGACCGGCGGTGGTGCAGTACCCGGAATTTTTGGCAGTTGCGGAGGGTGTAAATCACCAGTTAGCGGCTTAGCTCCCATCGATGCCAGCGGATGTCCGGACGGATCAAACGGCGCCGCCGCAATCGCCTGATTAACGGCCTTTCTGGCTTGGTCGGCGGGCGGCGGAGCTGTAACCGTTGGCGCCGGCTCTTCGGCTCTTTTAATAAGCTTATCTTCGGCGCTCGGACCGTCGATTAAGGGATCATTCATAGCCTGTTGATTAGTTGTCCAAGCCGGTTGGGTGTCGGCCGTAAAAGGCGGGCTAATCGCCGGCACATGCTGCGTGGGATCAAGCAGATCGTGTGGCCCGGTAGGGCCTGAACTGTCATCGGCTGGCTTAGCCATTGGTTGAAAGGTTGGCATGTCCGGCAGAGCTTTTCTAGCTTGCGGGGTTGGTCGTGAAGGTTGACCAGAACTGCCGATAATATTGCCCTGCTCGTCTATCCGAATCTCACCCGAGTTAACCTCAACTTCTGACGTGTCGGCCACTTCCGGATGGTGCGAAACGCTCAAGACACCCTTAGTTTGAGGCGGCGGCGATGGCGGTCTTTTAGGTTGTGGTTGGCGGCTGCCGGTTGATTCATCTGGCGGTTCCAGTTTACTGATAATCAATTGTTGATTGGCACCGGCGCCCATTAATTTAGCACTGACGCTCATGGCTTTTGGCGTGGTTTTATCATTACTAAAGCGGTTAGTCTCGGCCACTATACCGGTCAAGAAAGCCGTGGCCATCTGATTATCAATCAGGTTTTGGCCAAAAGAGTCGCCCATGGTTACCAACATCTCACATAGACTGCTAGCCGCCGGATCAATCCAGTTAATTTGACCAAGGTCCGGCGCCTGGCTTTTGCCGGCCACTACCGAAATGACTGTGGCATCATGCAAAATCCGGCCGTGGGCGGTAATGGCGGCATCAAGTTCGTTGCGATTATGAACGCCGAGGGCAATTACAGCCTCAACATTAAAATCGCCTTGGCTAAAGACCAGGTCTTTTTCACTTAAACTGGTTTTATAAGGGGTAATAAAAATCCGAACGAACTGGTCTTCGACTTTGTAGCGCAGTTTGTCGGCCTTATTTTTATCGAGCGAAATTATAAAATCGCGTAGGCTGTCGGTGTTGGCTTCAAGTGTTTTCTCCGGCTGCAAAAATTCGATGGTCGATGGCACCCGGCCGGAAAAAACCGCCGTGGCGTGCTTGTCCATACGGTTTAAGAGCAAAGTCAGGCCAATGCAGGCCGCCAATTGATCAACTGACGGATTAGAACTAACCGTCACTAAAATATTAGACGCTTGATTAATGCGCTCTACTGCCTGGGTCTGCGCCGCTGCCGGTTCCATCACGCGCCTCCGGCGCCATTTACCATTGGCCGTTTACCATTTTCCGCGCTTTTACCATTAGCCATTAACTGTTGATAACGGATAACGGAAAACGGTTCACGCATGGTGAACGGTGAACGGTGAACGGTAAACGTTCTTTGCATTTTTATTTTTATTTAAGAAGTTTTTGTGAGGTGACTTCTGGCCTCAAATGTACCATAAACACAACTGTTTTACAACAGTAAATTTCTAATTCCTAATTGCACTAATTATTCTAAACAAATCCTAAGTTCTAAATCCCAAAGTTTGGATATTAAGTTATTTGGTCATTATTTAGGTCAATTAGAAATTAGGTTAATTAGATTAATTTAGCCACTCTTTGACAATCAGTTTGTTCATCTGTTATAGTGGCTTGCTATGCCAATTATTAAATCTGCTAAAAAACGAGTTAAAGTGGCCGCTAAGGCCTACGGTCGTAATAACCAAACTCGACGGCAAATGCGAGAAGCTATTAAAGCTTTTACTAAAACGCTGGACGCTGGTAAAACGGCGGAGATTGCCAAGCTTCAATCGCAAGCCTATAGCACCATTGATATTGCCGCTAAAAAGAATGTTATTCATAAAAATAAGGCCGCACACCTCAAATCCAAACTAGCTTCCCAGGCCAAATCTAAAGGCGTAAAACCAGCCAAAAGCCTAAAGCCAAAAACCAAAAGTTCAACTAAACCAAAGGTCGCTAAAAAGCCGACAGCCAAAAACGCCGAAAAAACTTCTAGCAAAAAGACATAAAGTTATTACGACAGTAGTTTCTATGGCGAAAATTTATTCACCCAATCCTCAACTGCCATTCTCTTGGCTTGTTTTTTTGATAAACCAGGGTGCATTTGCATCAAAATTTTTGCCCTTTCTCTCCTTACCTGGAGAAATTCAGCCAACGCATAGAGGCTTAGGAGATTAGCTTCCATAAAATTACCGAAGCGCTCTCTGATAGTACGTTTGGACGTAGTCGGGTTTTCCATCTTGTATATTTTTTTATCAATACCTAAACTAGATATTATTATATCATAACTTTTTTGTTAAAGCAACACTAAATAGTGACGATGTAGGTTTTGAGGGCTTCGTCCAGATCAAGCGAGGTGGTTTTGGCTTTTAAATCCAGTTCAAGAATGTAATCAACTAACTGCTGCAACTTCTCTTCTGTTACACGCTCTGCCAAAGTTTTAGCACTTTTTAAGGGATATTCAGATGCCCCGCTATCTTTTGAAATTTGGGCTGGACTTTTTTGGCCAGCGTATTTTGCTAGCGCAATTAAACGCAGTTGCCAGACAATCATGGCTAAAACCTCCTGTGGCTCGACTTTTTGAGCTCTTTGCTCGCCGTAAAGCCGCAAGGCCTTTTGTTTTTGGTCGCTAAATGCAGCATTGAGCAGTTCAAAAATCCGGCTTTGCGGCGTGGCTTCAGTCAATTCATCTATAGTTTGGCGTGTTATTTTACGATTGTAAGTTAAAAGCTTTTGCAATTCGTTATAAAGCAGAGTTTGGTTGGTGCCGAGCCGCTGGACTAGATAATTGGCATCGGCAAACGACAGCTCGCCGCTGTCCTTTTTAGCCTGCTCAACCAGCCATTTGGCCAAACCGTGTACATCAAGTTCATTAAATTCTTTATATTCAGTCTGGCTTTTTAACACCTTAAAATAGTTTGTGCGACGGTCAATTTGCGGTTCATACAAAACCAGCCCGCACCACTCCGGTGTTGAGCTAATTATTTGTTCAATGCGGTCGGCAAAATCTTTGTTAATGTTACCATTCCGGACAACTACCATTTTTCTTTTTGCCAAAAAAGGCAGATTGGAAATGGCGTCAGCTATGGCCTGCGTCTCGTCTTCTTCCCCGTCAAACCGCTCCAACGCTAAATCACCATGCTTTTTTACAAAACTATCAACGAGCTCATCCAACCTTTTCTTCAACGAAAAACTGTTTGTTCCGACGAGCGAGATAACCATCTAGGTATGATATCACTAGGTTTGAGTTGGTTTGTCTATAAACCAGAACATGCTGTCATGAGCTTCGTATTCAACTTCGAGCCCGCTATTCTGCTTTCCCTTATAGGTAATAGGTTCATCTTTTCTCGGTGGTCTATCAACTTTTAAAACTCCTGGTGCCCAGATTTTTTTTCCATCCCTCTCTACGTGATCGCTAATACTCACATCTACGACATACCACTCGCCGTCAATTCTAGCCATATTCGCGGCGTGACGCCCAAAACTGTTTCCATTTTGGGACACATTAACTTTTAGCAATCGGGTCTTCAGCCCCATGGCTTGGGCTAAAACTTGGAATGTTAAGGCTTGATGGCGACAGACCCCATCAGGGAGTTCGTGAAGTTTTACCATGTCACCACCTAATTCGATGTCCCCGACGTGTGGTAAATCGTATGCTACTGTTTGGGCTAAATAATTTAGCATTTTTGATTTCTTATCGTGGGATGAATCCCCACTAAAATCATGTGAGAATAGATTCTTTAGCCTGGGTCTGTATTTTTTGAATATGCCAGCTTTGTCTACTTTAATCATCTCTCTATCGCGATGCGGAGCATAGCGCATTGCTTGCCCTCCCATGTCAACAAAACCATCAGGTAAGTAATCAGGTACTCCTTTGTTTATCTCGCCTTCCCTGTTCGGCGGAAAAGCGACGTGGTCAAGTTTTAAAGTCAGACTTAAATATGCATCGAGATATCTATCCAATCTTTCGTCTTTTTCGGCTTTTGTAAGCCGGCTATCGTGACTTATCGCAAATAGAGACTCTCGCGCCCAAGCTAGAGACTCTTTTGGATCATGTGCATATTCGGGGATAAGTTTATTGAGTTCCGCCGGGCCGACTTTCGGGACTTCGTGGTATCTTGTACCGTTCCTAATTGCAAACTGTACGGTAGCATCGCCCATGCGATGCACCATAGCGGCCGCCAATGCATTTTCTTGAAGAGTTAATTTCTCAATTGGACTAACCATTTTTGTTTGTAGTTAACAGAGGCTATAATAGCAAAAATTTGCTATTTTGTCAATTTCTGACATTTGGGGCAGATGTGGGTGCCGCGACCGGCCACGCGAATCTTCTCAATAATTGTACCGCAGCGGGGGCAAGGTACACCTTCTTTGCGAAAAGCTTTGGCAAGGCTTAAGTAACTTCCCTTTTTACCTTGGGCGTCCAAGTAGTTTCTATCGGTACTGCCGCCGGCTTCAATAGCTAGGCACAGAATCGTTGGAATGGCTTCATATAAGTTGGCTAGTTTTGATCGCGAAACTTGTTTAACAGGGATAGTCGGATGAATTTTGGCTGCCCATAACGATTCATCGGCATAAATGTTGCCAACGCCAGCTAGGACTGATTGGTCTAAAAGGGCGGCTTTAATTGAACTATTTTGGCGACGTTTAAGTCTCTCGACAAAAACTTTGAGTGTAAAATCATCTTCCAGTGGCTCTGGGCCGACCTTTTTCATAAAATCAATCTCTGGAATTTCTAAGGTTGGTAACAATCGCATCCAGCCGAATTTACGCTGATCATTAAAAAACAATCTCCTGCCGTCCTTAAAAGTCAAAATTACGCGCGTTGATTTGTCTGGTAATTTGCCAATTAGCGAATCTGTTGGATGCCCACCACCGAAGCGTCCCGCTTCAGAGGAATTAGGAATTAGGAATTGGGAATTAGCTTTTTTTACTAGTTTCTTTTTCCTAGTTTCTAGTTTCTGCTGGTTTTTGCTCACAAAAACCAGCTGGCCGGTCATTTTCAGATGAATAATCAACGAATATTTGGTCGATAAGTCTATTATTAGAACTTTGGCTCGCCGCCTAACTTCTTTGACTTTTGCGCCTATTAAAAAGTTTTTGACATCAGCTGGAGCATTCGGGAACGATTTCGTCCAATCATGCCAAACATCTTTAATTTCAAGACCCGGCAAAAGCTTAGCCAACCCAATTCTAATAGTTTCAACCTCAGGTAGCTCTGGCATAAGAATAGTATGGCAGAATCGCCCTGAGCACGTCGAACGGTCAGCTCAGGCATCTCCTTCTGTAAAACAAATTAATGAGCTGAAATTAGCTCTGCTTTAATTTAAGTCTATGTATTCTCGCGAAATTCCTCAAGTTTGCTGTTGAGGGCATTTCTGCCGCACTTTTTGATATGTTTGGTGTTATTAGTGTTGGTTTTTCTTTTGGTTTATCAGGAAAAATTCGATCAGCCCATATCTTTCCCTGCCACGCAGCGCATCCAAGAAGAGTTAAAGCAGTTCCCCCTAACGCAATGTAAGCTAGACCTTCTGCCCAACCATCATCATCTAGCCTATCAAGACTTGCTTTCCTATCCTGAAATTGATGCAAACCAGACGTATCTGGTATGTCAGGTGTTGGGTTTAATGGATTTCTGTTGGTCATTTTTGCAAATTAATATTCCTACACTACCATAAGCGTGTTAAAAAGTCAATGCGTTATTCAGCTCACCCCAGTTATATTGTGAAAAAACTTTAATTCTTGTACCAACTGCTTAACAGTACCCTTATCAGTTTAGCGTTGTCCCTTTAGAATGGTTAATGGATAATGGTAAATGTATGGAGTATGGACTATGGAAAATAGTTAACGGCGCCTCCGAAGGAGGCGTCTGATGGAGAGTTTGCAGGAAATTTTATCCAGAAAAAAGTTCACCCCGCCCAAGGAATCTCAGTCTGTTAAAGATTATATCCAGCGGCGTTACCAAAGCTCATGCAGTGTCACTGTCAGAAAAAACGATGTAACGGTTAGTGTTTCAAACTCCGCCTTGGCTGGCTCGCTTCAGCTGGAAAAACAAAAAATTATTAAAGCCTGCGGTATTAAAGGCAAACTAATTATTCGAACCGGCAGATAAAACTCTAAGCTCTAATTTCTAAACTCTAAACAAATTCGAAGTATTAAATTACAAATTCCAAAATGTTTAGGATCTAGGGTTTCGAATTTAGAGTTTGAAAATCCGTTAGGATTTTTTGGAGGGCGGTTTTTAGCTGTACGAAGTCTTGGTAAACAATCGACTGCATACCCACGCCTCGGGCGGCTTCGCAGTACGGCTCGAGGTCGTCGATGAAAATAACTTCCTCGGGCTTAACACCGAGTCGTTCGGCCGCCATCTCATAAATTCGAGGGTCGGGCTTAGTGGTACCAACTTCGAATGATAAAACCATGTCGTCAAATAGCGCCTGCTCCTCCTCGGTCAAAAAATAATCTCTTATCCAATTGGTACCCACGTTGCTAATGATGCCGATTTTATATTTGGGTTTTAATTGTTTGATGTATTCCAGCAGCTCGGTATTTTTCATAGGCTCGGGGCTAACAAAGATGTCTTCAATTGGCTCGGGTTTGCGACCGGTAATTTTATGAACGGCTGCCACAAAATCCTGCAGGCTAATGAGGCCGGCATCATATTGATGGTTCAGTTCTTTGGCTTTTTCCAAAACCGGTCCTTCGGGCAGTGTGGCACAAAATTCGCGCCACCAATCCTTGGTTAAAACCCCGAAACAATCGAAAATAATTGCCTTAGCCATCGTTGAACTCGCTTAGAATGTCGATTACTTCATCGTCCTCGGTTTGTTCGAAATATTCATAGTAGGCGCCAACCGCGCCGAGGTAATACTTTTCCCGCAGCAAACAGACCAACTCATCAACTTCGGCCTCAATTTCGGCGGCGGCATCATCGGGTGCCACCGGCACCGCCACCACTGTCTTGGCTGGTTTTTTGGCTTTTAACTCCTCAATCGCCGCCTTAAAAGTCAAACCGGTAGCAATACCATCGTCAACCAAAATGGCCGTTTTATGCTTAGCTGAACGTGGTGGTTGGCCGTGTAAATAGGCTTTGCGGCGGCGGTTGGCCTCTTCTCTTTCCTGCTTAATGGCATTTTCTAACCATTTTTTATCAATGCTAACGGTTTCGGCTTCATTTAGAACAGGATCGCCAACTTCGGTCACGGCGCCAACGGCATATTCCGGATGGAAGGTGTGGCCGATTTTGCGGGCAATGATTAAATCCAACGGCGCGTTTAAAGCTCGGGCGACTTCAGCTGCCACCACCACACCACCACGTGGTAGGCCATAAACCACAACCGGCTTATTTTTGTAGCCAGCCAATGCTTTGGCCAACTCCTGCCCTGCCTCAACCCGATCGCGCCATCGCCTCATAGGCTTTATTGTAGGGTACGACCCTGTGGAATGTTAGGAAAAAATTTACATTTTTGTATAAAAAATACTTTGCATTCCACAGGGTCGTACCCTACGCTATATAACAATGCAGAGGTTTTTTCTCGGTGGATTAGTTATCGTCCCCATTGCCATACTTGCCCGCTACTTGGGTTGGTCGGACACGACCGTCTTTTTTCTGGCCGCTTTGGCCATTATTCCACTAGCCAAATTTCTGGGCGAAGCCACCGAAGAAATCGCCAGCCGTAGCGGTCCGGCACTGGGCGGATTACTCAACGCCACCTTCGGAAATGCCACCGAACTTATCATCGCCGGACTAGCACTCAATGCCGGCCTGATCGAACTTGTCAAAGCCTCGATTACCGGTTCGATTGTCGGTAACCTGCTACTGGTTTTAGGGGCTTCGATTTTCGTCGGCGGCCTGCGCCGTAAAAAGCAAATTTTCAATGCAACTGCTGCTCAAGCTAGCGCCGCTATGTTACTGCTGGGCGTAATCGCCCTGACCATCCCACAGATATTTCTGCTGACCTCACCGGGTGCAAATGCCAGTCACAGCAAAGATTTAAGCGTACTGGTGGCCGTAATTATGTTCGTCATGTATTTGGCCTTTTTGTTTTTCATTTTCCGGACTCATAAACACCTTTACACCGAGGAGCTTGGCCATGCATCACGCTGGAGTAAGCGCAAAAGCATAGCCATTCTGCTGGCCTCGACAGCTGGAGTTGGCTGGGTGAGCGAAATTTTAGTCAAATCAATCGAGCCGGCACTTCACAACTTGGGCTGGACGGAACTGTTCGTTGGTGCGGTCATCATCGCCATTATTGGCAATGCCGCCGAACATGCCTCGGCCGTTGTGGTGGCGGCTAAGAACCGGATGGACTTAAGCCTGCAGATCGCCATCGGCTCGGCCACCCAAATTGCCATGTTCGTGGTGCCGCTACTGGTTTTTGCCGGCTTGCTTTTGGGTCAAAACATGGACCTGATTTTCACAACTTTTGAGCTGGCCACCATTATCGTTTCGGTCTTTATTGTCAATACGGTCATTCAAGACGGCGAGAGCAACTGGTTCGAAGGCGCCCAACTGCTCTCGGCCTATGCCATCATCGCCGTCGGCTTCTTCCTCTACGCCGCCTGAACTTGAAAAAAACATTAAAAATGCTTTAATTTAAAGTCTATGAATTATGGGAGCCACCTACACGTTGCTAGAGAAGTATTTCCTGGCATACCCCCTAGACTAGCGGCTGAGTACTGGCTTGGAGCAATGTTGCCAGATTTTATTCACATGTCAGGTTCAAGAATTAAACCCAGAGCTCTTGGGCGCAGGCGAAGTCTTACTGCTCGAGGCATTAAAATGCATAAACGTACCGACGATGTTTTTCACAACCTACCCGGTTTTATATCCCTTAGGAAAGAAGTTCAGGACGATATGACAGAATTGACTGTTCACCCCCGTCAAGCCCAAGCCTGGGCCGAAGTAAGTATAGAAATGCTGATGGACGGCGTTTTATTTCAGAATCCTAAACTTTGTACACGATATCAAGAGGCGTTATCAACAGTAAAAAATCCGTCCCACTGTCACTATCTAGCGAAGTTAGCTTTTTCCGGCCCCGAATTACCGGAATGGCTAGCCGCTAAAGCAGAGCTTGGGATTCCCGGGTATTTAGAACCTAGCCAGGTTGTAAAAGCTTTGCACCGACGTCTTCAGTTCCGGGATAAGAAAGCAACCGCCACAAAAACTGGTCTATCTTTTGGTGAAGATAAAATTGTACCTCTAGCTACCATTCTGGAGGGCAAATTAGATCAGATACGAGCTTCGGGCCCGGAGCTTATCGGGCTTACCATAGACAGGCTTAGTAATCCTGAAATAAGGGTTACTACCTTCGAGCCCGTGGCTCCAGATACTATTCGGCGTCGATATCCACGCCAAACATTAAGACCGGCTAAGAGAAGACGAAAGTAACACTGCCTTTGACAAACAAGAGGAAAAGTGTTATATTCTTGCCGTGGCAGAGACTTTAGATATAGAAATTGGTGATTTAGCCCAACCGATTCGTACGGCCTTGGTTGAATACTTCGACTTTACTGGCGAGCAAATTAGTTTCAATACGCAAAGAGCGACTCAAATGGAACCAACCGATGGTAAAAAACCTTATACTGCGGTTAGTTGGTCGCCAATAACCTACCGTGGACGCCTTATTGAAGATCTAAAGTTAGCATTAGTGGCTTTTCAGCCGGGTGACGGGACTGGTAATGAGGAAAGCGGATACACCCTTAACGACATCATAGTTGACCCACCGTATCCGAAAGAGGCAAAGATAGTGCCTCGTAAAAAGCCCTACGACCGCGAGGTTCACTTACCAATTCTATCCTTCGGTCTTGATACCCCACCTCAAGTTTTTGCCGGTGAGCTCGAATTGCTAGGTTTAATGGACCATAGGTTAACTCGTATCGGTATGCTTGGCCAACCTATCGCAGACGAAAGACTTAAGCCAGTGGCCACTTACACGGTTGGTTATCGAGATGACATCAATACTCCCGACGCCTTAGAACGCTTTGCTGATCCGCACGCCGTTTATAATGCTTCACGAGTGCTTGTCGTGGCTGGCTTTATAGCTGTAAATGGCAAAATAAATAATCAGTACCCTGATCTTCTATCGTGCCTGAACCCGCGTTATCCTGATACGGTTCGACAGGTTGTAGCCGCCTAATTAACTCACTTTAACAAAAATAGTGCCAGCGCAGGACTTAATTGGATACCTGTAAAGTCCAGCGACCTCAATTTTGGGCATAAAGATAGCTTACACTCCGAATAATTTGATAAAAAATGCTAGTGCTAATTTTATGTAGCGGTTTGATATGATTGAGCGATGATTTGGTTGATTGGGTTATTTACTATTCTTTCTTACGCTACAGCAACCTATGCAATTTTTCATGATAAATACCAGCCAAGTATTTATACTCGAGTAGTCTGGTTTGGTATTGCTGTTAATAACACCTTCAGCGTCTTTGCTCTGCATAACGCTATTGGAATTAAGTTAATGACGGCATTGGCTGTCGCCGGCAATGTGGCAATCCTTTCTTTGTCACTAAGGAAATCCAAGCGGACATTTGGCCGGACGGAACAAATAAGTACCGTTCTGTTGGTTGGCAGCTTTGTTGTCTGGCTGGTAACTCATGCACCGTTTCTAAACCTGACAATCGGCATTATTGCCAGCTTCATCGGCGGTATTCCAACAATCAAAAAAGTCGTTGATGATCCCCACGATGAGCATTTCTTTTTTTGGTTTTGGTTTTTGCTGGCTAGCAGTCTAGCCTGGGTAAGCGCAGATAGTTCACAATTGTCGGGATATTTACTACCGGCCTATGTTGTCTTCTTCGACGGACTTATGGTCCTACTCTGCCTCCGACGATACCTCCCAAAAAAGGCCTAGTTTGATCCGAAAACAGAGGTGCTTACCCAGTAGTGAGCTTTCGAGATTATTCGCTTTGCGAATATCTCATCCCGACGAAGTCGGGATAGACTCGAAAGTCTACTACTGGGCTTATGCTTGCAGTTACTCTGTGCGGGGTGGCTTATGTGCCGTGAAAATTACCCAGTTGATGTCTCGGATTCTTGATTGATCCATCATCTGCTGAACACGATTTTTCTCATTATATATTTCGGCCTGAGCTACCTTAAAGCCTGATTGAGCCGCATATCCCGTAATTTCCTCTAGTGTATAGTAGCGAAAGAAGCGAGTATTGCCACCAGAGAGTTTATCGGCTTCATGACCAGTTTCCGGATCTTTTGGTTTTCTAGCCTTAGCC
>MGCU01000026.1 GCA_001790525.1 Candidatus Saccharibacteria bacterium RIFCSPHIGHO2_12_FULL_47_16b | reverse complement strand
CTACAAAGACGTCACCAGTGAGAATGTAACGGTCAATAACGTGGCCGGCACCAAAATGTCTGGCACAGCTTCCGGCCAATCAGGTGATGAGATATCCGCTGGCATGCCGGATGGTACCAAAGTTGTAAAATACATCTTCTATACCAACGGCAAGACCTATACAGCTACCTATATCCAGATGAACACTTACCCAGATGTGTTGAGCGACTTTAATTTGCTGGTAACCAAAACCCTGAAGTTCGAGGCCTAAGCTCCAAACAAAAACAATTCAGCTTCGCCCGCAATCTACAGTCTACGGGTACGACCCGTAACGTCAACACTATCTACGGGTCGTACCCGTAGATATTTATTTTATTCTTTTAAAGACTTTGCGTAACTCTGATTTTGCTTGTTCGAGTATCTGTTTCCGATCGGCGCTCAAATTTCTGCCGGCTCGGTTGATATAAAAATTGAGCATGCTCATGGCAGAATAAAATGGTTTGGTTTTACGACGTGTACTAGCTTCGGCCGAGCGTTTTAATGACAAAACAATCCTGCGCGGATCGCTCCAGGTAAAAACGCCTTTATCTAAATCCAAGGCATCGTTAGTTTTCGTAACCCGGTGAGACCAACGCCTTGGTTTAGTCATAGGTTAAGCCTTTCCAGAATTTTCTCAACATCAATGCCTTTACCGAGAACCGGCTTCCAAAGATCGCCGACTTTAGCCAGGCGCTGGCTGGTGTTTTTAATAGTAAATTTTTTAGGATCGAGTCGGGCGTTAACTTCGTCCCAATGCAGTGGCGTAGAGACGGTCGATTCCGGTGTTGGCCGAACCGAATATGGCGCCGCCGAGGTTTGACCCTGGCTGTTTTGTAAAAAATCGACGTAAACTTTTCCGCGGCGTTTTTTGGGTAGGCGCCGCACGCTGGTGAAATCCGGCGTTCGCAAGTTAATTAAATTAGCTAAAATTTCGGCCAATTGTCTAACTTCCTTAAAAGCGTAATTAGCGCCTAAGGGTACGTAAATGTGGATGCCAGTTTTGCCTGATGTTTTAGGATAGGTTGGCATGTCCAAGTCATCGCAAACCACTTTGACAGCCTTAGCTGTTTCTACCACCTTTTCAAAACCGATGCCTTCGGGATCTAAATCCAAGATCAGCCAGTCCGGTTTGTCTAGCTGGCCAACCCGTGAGTTCCAAGGATTAATTTCGATGCAGCCCAGTTGGACCATGTAAATCAAATGGTCAAGGTCATCGCCGACCAAATAGGTTACGTCTTCTTCGGTTGATTTTGAATAGATGGTTTTAGTTCTTAACCACTTGGGTGGCTCTTCGATATTTTTTTGGAAAAAGGCCTCGCCGGTTAGGCCGTCGGGCTGACGAAGTAGACTATGCGGCCGGTCTTTAAGATATGGCAGGATAAACTGGCTAACCTCGCGATAATAATCAAACAAATCGCCCTTGGTAACTTTGGCTTTCGGGAAAAAGACTTTATCTAAATGAGTTGACTGAAATTTTGCCATGACCCTTACAATTACGATTTTACGCTGATGAACTAGTTCCTGTTAGTAAATTAACGGTCCTTTGCCTTGTTTTTTTGAGTCTTCAATAGTTAGATAAAAGCATTAACTAACGGAGGGTTTTGATGCCTAGTGTAGATGTCAACTGGCTAGCCATAGTGGTGGCAGCCGCAATTAATATGGTAGTGGGGACGATCTGGTACGCCAAAGGCGTATTTGGTAAAGAGTGGTCGAAATTGACTGGCCGTAGTATGGAGGATATGACCGGCGGGGCCATCGGCTACGGTATTGCCACGGTTGGGGCGCTATTACAATCTTGGGTGTTGGCTCACTTCGTAGTTTACGCCGGCTCTAACACATTCTGGAAAGGATTGGTTACCGGCTTCTGGTTGTGGCTGGCTTTCGCAGCAGTAGTTACGGCTGTTCACTATGCCTTTGAGGGTCGCTCTTGGCTGCTCTGGAAAATTAACGCCGGCTACTTTCTAATTGTCCTTCTCATCAACGGCGGCCTGCTGGCTGCTTGGAAATAGCTTCCGAGCCAGCCAGTAACCGAGCCAAGCGCCGATGGCCGCAAGAATAAGCGAGCCGATAATATCGATTGGCGAGTGAACGTGGGCGCCAATTCTTCCTAGGCCAACCAGTAAAGCCAAAACCAGCATCACTATTCCGATCCGACGATTATAGAAGTAAATAGTCAGTGCTAAAGTGGTGGCAAGCAGCATATGGTTAGAGGGAAAACTATTATCTGCTTCTTGTGCTACCAGCGGCTTGATATTCTCAACAACAAAAGGCCGCGGATGATAGTAAAATTTGCTGGCTAACCAAGAAAGCGAGAGAGCGATGATGCCCGATAGTATTACTACCGCGGCAAACTGCCATCTGATTTTTCTATTACTTAGTAGCCAAAATCCCACTAGTATAAAAACCATCACAAAAATCAAGTACTTAGCCGCAAAAATTATCAAATTGTCCACCATACGCCTCCTGTCGTCGGCTCAATTTTCAATTTACAATTTTCAATTTTCAACGCCGCGACATAGAAAACGGTCAACGGTAAACGCATGATAAAAGGTAAAAGGTAAACGGTAAATGTCATCTTTGTTTTATTTTACAGGAAATGAATATCTCAGAAAGTTGGAGGTAATTCCTGCTTGCTTATGCTTAAAGTGTTACAATGTTTTTATAACTTAAGTGAGGTTATTTATGGATCCACAGCAAAATCCAACACCAACACCAACTCAAACACCGCCGGCACCTACGCCAACTCCACCGCCGCCACCGCCTGCCGGTGCACCGATGCCACCGCCGCCAACCGAATCACCAGCCGGGCCATCAATGGGCGATAAAAGTCCTATGACCAAATGGCTGATTGTGGCTGGTGTTGTTGTACTGTTGGTGATTATCATCTGGCTGTTGTTCTTCTAAGGAGTGATACCAGCTATGAATGATGAGGATCGACCAGCCGGCCAGCCGAGTGGTTATGGTAAACGACCAATTTGGCAATGGGTAGTTATCTACCTAGTTGTTGCCGCCATCGTCTACGCCATAATTTACTTCTTGTTCATCAAGGGCGACAACGGCTACTAGACGCGGGCTTTAGGTTGCGTACTCGTTAGCTGAAGTACGCTTTTTTAGCTTACTTAAACGGGGGATGAAGGATTGGGCGGCGCCGTCGGCGCCGAGAACCTTAAGGGCGCCAATTAATACATAGAGCTGGTCGAGTTCCCTTTCTTCCACCCTTGGCGCTTCCTCGGCCTCTTTGAAAAATTGTTCGATTTTTTCGACCAGCCATTTTTCTTCAGTGTCTTTGATTTGTTTAGGAACAATTTTGGTTTCCAGGTTGACGGATGGGATCAATACTTCTAGTGAACGGGCCGAGCGGTCGCGTTTGGCCAAATGGCCACGTTTGATTAAGTTATTAACATGCAAAGCTACCGTCGCCACGGATGTGTAGTTTAGGCCCTGCATAATTTCTCGGTAACTCGGGCTATAGCCTTTGGCGGTAATAAATTCCTCAATAAAAGTCAGCAGCTCTTTTTGCTTCTTGGTCGGTCGGACCTTGGTGTCCGTTTTTTGTTCATCCATTGCTTATATTTTAGCGTTTTTGGAGATGATGTGGCCGGACATGTTTACGCACGGGATGACGCGGCGAAGGCAAGCGCTGCGGGAAAACCCACCAGCGGTACCAAGCGTAATTCCAGACAGTGAAGAAGCCGGCCGAGATGAATTGGCCGATGTATGGCGTAATGCCAATTGTTCGCAGCCAGTAAATAATCAGGTAATCCATAACAAAGTCGATAAGGGTTATCGTTATGTAACGTCCGCTGACTTCGGCTAGATGACCCTTCAAATGCGGATTACGAAAAACCCAGTACCGTTGCAGCATGAAGTTAACTGTCCAACCAACTAGGCTGGCCGAGATTTTGGCCCACCACAGGCTCCAGCCTAAGACCGACCAAAGATAGGCAAAGACCGCGTAACCCGTCCAAAAATAGGCGCCGCCGGAAATTAAATACTCGACTATCTGAATGATTGATCGGCGTTTTTTACTGTTTATTTTCGGCATGACCTAATCATAGCGCTAAGGCTTGGGTTTGACGAGGCTTGCCTGAGACTTAGGCTTGGATGCAGTGCAAGGATGCCAGGAGGAGCGAGCGAGCTGTATTTAGATACTGTGAGCGAGTGACTGACGCCAGCTGACGCCGCAATGCGCCAAGAGCGTCAGCGGAGCGGCCGGCTTCGCCGGACGGCAGGCTGACGCGGCCTAAGTTTCAGGGAGGGAGATAAAGCAATTCCGGCTAAACCCCAGAAGAGATATGCCAGCGTGTCGTCTGTCCAGGCATGGGAGATAAGGTTTATAAACGTTAAACCAATAAAGCTGGCGAACAGAATCCGAGCTAGTTCATCGTCGCGACGCTGCCAAAGCTGATAGCCAACTAGCACCATGATGCCGACAATTAAGGCCAGGCCAATAGCTCCAACTTCTTGCCCAATCTGCAGGAAGTAGTTTTCAGAAATTCGAGCTTCGTGACCTTCGTTTCTAAAACTGGCCGGGCCGGCCGTGCCCGGTCCGCGGCCTAACGGCTCGCTGGCGACATCTTTAACGCCCTGTTTCATGGCGCTCAATCGAGCTTCATTTGAAGTCACAGTCACAGCCGAAGTCTGACTGGTATGCAACAGGGCATCCTGGACGTTTTGATTAGTCCGCAAAAACTGCAAGGTGCCGGCCAAAATTATCAAGGCGGCTAAAATAGCCGCGGCTAACCACTGTCTGGTCAGTTTAATCCTGCGGTCTATAAACAGGAATGCAGCTAAGGTCAGGACCAACCCCAGCCAGGCACTGCGCGAATATGTGTAATAGAGCACGTAGGCTGAACCAATCAGCAGACCGCTTTTAAAAATCCAGTTTTTCCTAACTGCCAAAATGATGGCCGGAATCAGCAAAACCAAGTATGCGCCCAGCGGATTGGCGCCACGCAAGGTCGATTGGATACGTACTAACCAAGGCTTGGAGTCCACCGTCTGATAAGACGGAATGGTTTCCGGGCCGTAGCCAAAATGCCGCAGGAAATCGGTTGGCAAAACCAGGTTCTGAAAAATTCCAAAAATAATTACTGTAGCGGCAGGCACAATCAACAGTTTTTTCCAGTGCTTTTGTAGAAAACTGGTTTTGGCGGCCAGCACCGCACAAATCAACCAGAAGCCAACAAACCGCAGGTTTACAATCAAGCTGTAAATCAGGGCCGAGCCGTTAACTCTGTCAGAATTTAATGCCCAAACCGCTAAAATAGCGTGCAGCAGGACATAAACAACAAACAAGCGGACTATCCAGGAATCAACTAGCCAGCGTTTGATTGGTGGTGAAGTCCAAGCTAGGTAAGCCGCTAGCGGCAAGATGGCAACGACAACTATCTCTTTCCAAATACGAAACAGATCCTGATGGCCAAAATTACTACCAGCCCAAGTTGTCAGTAGGGCGTGAATAGGCAAAAGCACTAAAATAGCAGCGATGATCCAAGAAAGTCTCAAAGCCAGTTTAGAACTGTTCATCAGTGTTACAATCTAGTATATCGGTAATGGGTGAATAGAGGCACGAGTGAAACATAATATCTCCCTAATTTACGGGGTTTTTTTGGTGATGGGAGATTTTTTGGCATTGCTACTAGCCTTTGTTTTTGCCTACATTTTGCGTGTTTCCATCAGTCATAAGCCGCTATCGGCCACGATTTATGCCATGGACTACTTGCAGATCTTCTTGATTCTACTACCTTTCTGGATTCTGATATTTGCCCTGCTTGGCCTCTATAACAGCTCGATTTACGAGAAGCGCTTTAACGAGGCTGGGCGACTGTTCATCGGTTCGTTTGTCAGCATCTTGTTCGTTATTAGCTATCAATATGCCATTAACAAACCAATTTTTCCGGCCCGCTTGGTGGCAGTTTACGGTTTTGTTCTAGCCTTTATATTTTTAGTCGGCTTCCGCAATTTGGCCCGATTTATCCGGGCTAAATTATTTAAATACAACATCGGCATTACTAATTTGCTAATTGTTGGTAACACTAAAATTGCCCGCGAATTAGTTAACCTGTTAAGTAATAGTCAAGAGTCCGGTTACAAGATAGTCGGCGTGGTTGGTGACAGCCCGCATGTTAAACAACACTTTCCGCATATTCCGGTATTTGGTGGTTTTAGCGAGGCGGTTAAGAAACTCCGCGCCAAGGACATTCATAGTATTGTCCAAACCGAGTTTTTTGCGGCCGCTGAAAAAAACAATGAAATTTTAGAATTTGCCCAAACCAAACACATAGCCTACCGTTTTATTCCTGGCAATTCCGAACTATTTGTTGGTAATATTGGCGTCGAGCTTTTCCGCTCGCAAATTCCAGTCATTGCTGTCCATCAGACGGCTTTAATTGGTTGGGGAAGAATTGCTAAACGGCTGACCGACATAGTCTTAGGTTCGGTTTTGTTTTTAATCACCCTGCCCTTCATGATAGCGATTGCAGTACTTATAAAAATTTTTGATTTTAAGGGACCAATTTTTTATAAAGACCGGCGCTTTACCCGCTTTGGCAATACCGCCAAAATGTATAAATTCCGCACCATTAAGCAGGCTTACAGCGGGCCGCCGGAAGAGGGCTTTAAAAAACTGGGCCAGCCGCAGCTAATTGATGAATACCGCCGGCTGGGCGACTGGTTGCCCGACGACCCTCGCTATTCGCGGATTGGCCGTTTTTTATGGCGTTCCAGCTTGGATGAATTGCCGCAGCTATTTAACGTTATTAAGGGCGATTTGAGCTTAGTTGGTCCAAGAGCCCTCCATCCGGAAGAACTCAACCAATTTGATAAAAAAGATCTGATTTTATCTGTTAAATCGGGCATTACCGGCTTGGCCCAGGTTTCCGGCCGGCGCCAAATCAGTTTTGCCGAACGACGTAAGCTCGATCTTTATTACGTCCAAAACTGGAGCTTGTGGCTTGATTTAACTATCCTGATAAAAACCCTGCGCGTAGTTTTCCGAAAAGTTAGTAGTTAGCAGATGGTAGATGGTAGATGATAGCTGCCAATCACAAAATGAAAGTTGCTATTGTAACTGACTGGTTGACGGGAACCGGTGGGGCGGAAAGAGTCGTTATAGAACTTCATCGCCTGTTCCCGGAGGCGCCAATTTATACCTCGCAATATGACGACAAAGCTAAAAAATGGTTTGGCGACAGATGGTTTGATGAGGCCGAGATTCGAACATTGTGGCTACAAAAGCTGCCCAAGGGCCTACGTAAATTTTTAGCGCCGCTTAGGGCTTGGGCTTTTAGCCGGCTGGACTTATCCGGTTTTGACTTGGTTATATCAAGCAGCGGCGCCGAAGCTAAATTTGTCAAGGTCAAAGCCGGTGCTGTTCATGTAACTTACTGCCATGCGCCGACTCATTATTACTGGAGCCGCTACGATGACTATTTAGCCAATCCTGGTTTTGGCTGGCTTAATCCCCTGGCCGGATTAGGCCTAAAACTTTTGGTCGGCCCGATGCGCCGATTTGATTTGAAGGCGGCGGCCCGGCCGGATTATTTTATTGCTAACTCCAACTACACCCGTGAGCAAATTAAAAAATATTACGACCGTGATGCAGTTGTCATCCATCCGCCAGTGGATATAGAACGTTTTACACCCCATAATCAGCCAGCCGAGCAGCGGCACAGCTACGTCACCGCCGGCCGGCAAACCCCGTATAAACGAATCGATTTAGCAGTTATGGCCGCCACCAAACTTGACTTGCCGCTTTTGGTCATCGGCCGCGGGCCGGACCATCGGAAATTAACAAAAATGGCTGGCCGCAACGTCACTTTTTTGGTAAAGACTAGTGATCAGAAAGTGGCCGAACATTTTGGCGCGGCCAAGGGTTTTATCTTTCCGGGTACTGACGATTTTGGCATCGTGGCAGTTGAAGCAATGGCTGCCGGTACACCGGTACTAGCCTATGGCCAAGGTGGAGCCCTAGACTATGTAGATAAAAAGACCGGCATGGTGTTTAATAAGCCAAGCGCGACTTCTTTAGCAGCCGCGCTTGATAAATTCGATAAGCTGGACTTTGACCATCAACAAATCGCCGCTAAAGCTAAACAGTTTTCAGCTGATCGTTTTCGGCTTGAGATGAGTAAATTTATAAAAAGTATTGTAGAATAGGCTACCTATGTGCGGCATTGTCGGTTATTTAGGTAATAAGAACGCCCTCGGGCCGGTTGTCGACGGTTTAAAGGCGCTTGAGTATCGCGGCTATGATTCGGCCGGTGTGGCTTATATAAATAGTGATAGCTGCACAGTTATCAAACGGGTTGGCCGGGTTGAGACAATTGAAAAGCTGGTTGACAAAGAAAAAGCTACACCGCATCTGGCGATGGGTCACACCCGCTGGGCAACACACGGGGCACCAACTACCGTTAACGCCCATCCCCACTTCAATCACGATAAGACCATTATGGTCGTCCATAACGGCATCATTGAAAATTTCCAAGTGATTAAAAACCGTCTGATTGAGCTTGGTTATCAGTTTGCTACCGAAACTGATACCGAGGTTGTGCCCCACCTAATCGAATATCACTTTAAGCAAAGTGGCTCGTTTGAAGACGCCTTCGAAAAAGCAGTTAGCGAACTCGAAGGCGCTTTTTCGATTGTGGCCATAAGTTCGCTGGCACTGGGACAATTATTCGCCGCTCGCTTGTCTAGTCCACTGGTGCTTGGCGTTGGCGAAGATGAATTTATCCTGGCTTCTGACCCGTCAGCCATTATGGAACACACTAAAAAGGTGATTTATCTTGAGGACTACGAGTTAGCGATTATATCTAAAAAAGGTTACAAAATTAGAAATTTCAAGCGAGCGGCCGTGGTTGAAAAAACTGCCGAAGAGCTGGACTTTGATTTGGAGCACGCCGCCTTAGATGACTTCCCCAACTTTATGCTAAAAGAAATTTTTGAAGCTCCACAAACCATCAAGCTAGCCACCCTTGGTCGAATTCGTCCAAAAAGTGGCACTGTCAAACTCGGTGGCCTAGTTGACGTCAAGGACAAATTAAAGGAGGTTCAGAGGCTTATTATCGTGGCTTGCGGCACCTCTTATTATGCCGGCCTAGTTGGCGAATACTTGATTGAGGAGTTAGCCCACATTCCGGTTGAAGTTCAGTTAGCTTCCGAGTTCAAATACCGGTTTGAGCCATTTTCGCCCAGCACGGCAGTGCTAGCCATTTCCCAATCTGGTGAAACGGCCGATACGATTGCGGCGCTTAAAAAGGTTGAGGGACGCAACATGTTACGTCTTGGCATCGTCAACGCTGTTGGCTCAACTGTCGCCCGCATGACTGATGCCGGGGTTTACTGCCACGCCGGCCCGGAAAGAGCTGTTGCTTCAACCAAAGCCTTCATCGCCCAAGTTTGCGTACTGGCCGAAATCGGCCTGCACTTTGGCAATGGCAAAATTCGGGATAGGAAAAGATTTTTACAAGAGCTTGATAGCCTGCCTAAAAAAGCCGAGCAGCTGCTAACACAGGTAGATAAAATCCGGCAAATTGCCGAAAAGTACACCCGATTTAGTAACTTCCTTTATATTGGCCGGCGTTACGGCTACCCCTGCGCTTTAGAAGGCGCCCTAAAACTTAAGGAAATAACCTACATACACGCCGAAGGCTATGCCGCTGGCGAGATGAAACATGGGCCGCTGGCCATGATTGATAAAAACTTTGCCACTTTTGCAATTGCGCCGGACTGCCAAGTGCTAGAAAAGGTCTATTCCAACATTTCCGAAATCAAAGCTCGCGGTGGTCCAATTGTAGCCGTAGCGACTGAAGACAACCGGCAAATTAAAAAACTGGTTGATGATGTGATTTACATCCCTAAAACCATCGAGCAACTAAATCCAGTTTTAGTTGCCATCGTTATTCAGCTGTTTGCCTATTATGCGGCCATCAAGCTAGGTAAAAACGTCGATCGGCCGCGAAATCTAGCCAAGTCCGTCACCGTAGAATAGCCACAACCTCGCATCGCCTAGCCGACAGCTTGCCCGGCCCAGCCGGCCACACCGGCTAGGCTTTTGGCGCTGTGCGTTGTTGCCGGCTTCAGTACTCCTTCACTGTATATCCATATACAGCTTAGTCCGTGCTTCGCTGGCGCCTAGCACAGCATCCAAATGCGAGGATGTGGGGGTTCGAATCACAAAATTATTCAAAATTGAACTAATCGACAGTGCAAAATTTTATACACAGTAAGCTAGTTTTACAGATGAGAAGTTAGTCGCAACACTTTTTTCTGTGCATAAACCATAGTTTAGGCCCCTGGTTTTGGCGGCAGGGCTTGGCAAAGTTGTTTATATGATTTAAGGTCGTTAACGGCTATCCAGGTACCACGTGTCAGGCCGGCTGACCACAGCTTCTTCTCTTTGGCTAAGATAGGAAATAGCACCTGCTCGAAATCATTCTTTTCGGTTAGCGGAAACAGTTTACTGAACCGCGGATATATCTCTGGTGAAAAAACTGTAGCCCCAAAATGCAGTGGCACCGGAATTATTGGGTACATCTGGGTATCCACAACCTGATTATCAGCTACCATCATGCCGGTTCCAGGATAGGCTTGGCCTGGCGCCAAAGCGACCGTCGCCAGCATGCCTTTGGATTGGCCTTCAAGATGAGCGCTTACAATAAAGCGAACAACTTCTGGAAAATCCAGAATCACATCGTCGGGATTAACAACTAGCAAATTACAATCATCCGGAATCGAGCCATTAACTAGTGCATTGTGTACCGCTCCACCCTTGCCGACCGGCTTTTCGGGATCGTGACTGTAAATGATTTCCACCCCCAAACCGGAACCATCGCCGATTCGATCTTCAATGCTATGAGCATTGTGATACACAAGAGCCACGAACTTTTTGATACCGGCATCGCGGTACATTCTAATGGCCATTTCAATCATGGTGTCACCGTTAGGCAACTCATGGGCGTTCTTGTTAACCTTTTGACCATGAAGGACTGCGGCGTAACGGCTGCTCTCGCCACCCGCCATCAAAGCCACAACAGAATTGGCGGTGAACTGACGCCACTTCTCGTCACTGATCTCGGCCGGTTCAAGAAAGCCGGCAATTTTCTTGGATAAGCCGTCAAGCTCATCTTGCAACATACGGCCCATATAATACCATCATACCTGGTGGATTTGTTATCATAGAGCGGTTGATGAGGACGACATTGTACGTTTGAGAGATGACTTCGGCTGTAAGTAAAAAGATAAAGGCGGCAATTTTCGATGTCGACGGTATGCTCTTAGATACTCGCAATCTGCTGTTTCGGGCCTACGCCCATACTTTGACAGCTCATGGCTATCCAAGGCCGTCTAACGAGGAGATTGCGGCGCATGTTGGCATGGAAGTTAAGCAAAGTTATGCGGAGTTGGCTCCGGGTAGTGATATTGATTTAATTCACGCCACCCACCGAGAGTTTCATGATAATAATTTGGATTTGATAGCCGACTATAACGGACTGATTAATATGCTGAGCCAACTCAAAAAAGCCAAACTAAAATTAGGCGTTTTCACCAGCCGTGGTCCAAGTACGCCAAAGGTACTTGCTAATGCTAAAATTGATAAATTTTTTGAAGTCGTCATTACGGCGGCTGACGTAGCTCATCACAAACCGCATCCGGAAGGGCTTTTAAAAGCCCTCGAGTCACTCAATGCCGAGCCGAAAAAAGCAGCCATGCTCGGCGATTCGGTTTATGACGTCGAGGCCGGTAAAAATGCCGGCGTTGCCCTAACCATTGGCATCACTCACGGCTTTGGTACCAGAGAATCACTTGAAGATGCCAAGCCAGATTTTATTGTTGATAGCCTGGCCGAGATTCCACCCATCTTGCTTGGCAGAATAAGCTAGAATAGGAAAGTCAAATGAAAGTTAATCCCCATATTTTCCGCGGCTACGACTTACGTGGTTTAGTTGACGAGGACTTAACGCCTAATCTGGCTTTTCACATCGGCAAAGCCCATGGCACTTACTTAAGGCGTAATGGTAATCATAGTCGTGCACTGGTGGCGCGCGACAGCCGTCGCACCAGCCCGGTATACGCCCAAAAAGCCGCCGAAGGTTTGGCCGCTGTTGGCCTTGATGTTATCGATATTGGTCTGGAAATGGTCGGCACTTTTTATTGGGCACAACATCACTTAAAGGTTCCTGGCGGGCTGTATGTTTCTGCTTCGCATAACCCGCCCGAGTTTAATGGCTTTAAATTGGCCAACGATTATTCGGAAACGATGGTCTATGAGAATCTGCAGGAAATCCGGCAGTTAATTGAGGCCGAAGATTATGAACAATCTGATAAAACTGGCCAAATTAGCCAGCAAAATCTACGCTCAGCTTATTTTGAATACCTACTAAAGCGCATCCAAATCGAGCGGCCACTTAAGGTTTTAATTGACGCCGGCAATACTAGCTCGGGCGAAATCGTCCCAGATTTACTTAAACGAGCGGGCTGCGAAGTGGCTGGATACAATACAGAGATAAAACCGGATTTTCCGCTCGGCGTGGCCGACCCGACCGAACAGTACATCATGGAGCGCATGAAAAAAGAAATGCTGGAATGCAAGGCCGACGTCGGTTTCACATATGACGCTGACGGCGACCGGATTGGCATCGTCAACGAGAAAGGCCAGCCGGTTTGGAATGATATGCTGGTGGCGATTTTTTCTAAGGACGTCTTAGCCGACCATCCAGGTGCTATCATCATGTTTAACACGCTTTGCTCAAAGGCCGTGCCGCAAACGATTGAAGCGGCCGGCGGCGTGCCATTTATGTGGCGGACCGGCCATTCGTTTCTGAAAAAGAAAAATCAGACAGTTAAAGCCGCCTTCATTGGCGAGCTGTCCGGCCATTTTTTCTTCTCGGCTGATTTTTTCAATCATGATGACGGCACCTATGCCACCATGCGACTTTTGCAAGCTATGAGCCGAACTGACCAGACTCTCTCACAAATGGTTGGCGCTTTGCCCCAATATAAATCCAGTCCGGAAATTAAAGTCTTTTGTCCCGATGATAAAAAGGTTGGTCTGATGGACATTATTGCTACCAAACTCCGCCAAGATTATCCCGAGGCCGAAATTATAGATGATGAACGGGCCGGTGACGGCGTCCGCTTGGAACTGTCCGACAGTATGTTCGTCGTGCGTTATTCACAAAACGGTCCCTACATAACTGTGAAGTTCGAAGCTGAAACTAACGAGCAGTACGAAAAATTACGCCAATATATTTCTGAAGCTCTACATGCCTATCCGGAAATTGATTGGCAAAACGAGATTAGCGCTAACGTCGGGGCGCTAGACCCCAAGTATCGGAAGTAGCTATACTGGTAGGAATGAGTTTATTCGAGGCTACTTCCTAATGCTCAATGTTCAATGTTTAAAACTCGATGAATGGTCAAGTAATCAATGTAGTTATGCATTGGATCATTGCCTCATTGAAAATTCATTGAAAATCGATAATTGTAAATTGTTAATTGCGCCGACGAGAAGAGGCGCTTTGTGAGGTTGCTTGTTACCGGCGGGGCGGGTTTTATTGGTTCGAACTTTGTTCATTATGTTTATAAACATTGTCCCGACTGGCATATTACGGTCTTAGACAAGTTGACTTATGCCGGCGATGAGAAAAACTTGGCTGGCCTTGAGCCAAACCGTTTCCAATTCATTAAGGACGACATTTGCGATGAGGCAACCGTTGATAAAGTTGTAGCCGATTGCGACGCGATTGTCCATTTTGCCGCCGAAACCCATGTTGATAATTCCCTACACGGGCCAGACCGATTTATCTACACCAACGTGGTCGGTACCTATCAAATTCTGGAAGCTGTCCGCAAGCATGACAAACGTCTGCACCATGTTTCAACCGACGAAGTTTATGGCGATTTAGAACCGGATAGCACGGAAAAGTTTTCCGAAACTACCCCCTATAATCCATCCAGTCCTTACTCGGCTACCAAAGCCGCTTCTGATATGCTGGTCCGTGCTTGGGTCCGCTCCTATAAAATTAAAGCCACAATTAGTAACTGCTCGAATAATTACGGGCCGTATCAGCACGTTGAAAAGTTTATTCCACGGGCGATTACCAACATTTTACTCGGCCAAAAGCCCAAGCTTTATGGCAAAGGACTCAACATCCGGGACTGGATTTATACCGAAGATCACAGCTCGGCTGTGCTGGCCATATTAGAAAAAGGCAAGCTCGGCGAAACTTACATGGTTGGCGCCAACGGCGAAAAATCCAATCAAGAAGTTTTGGAAATGACATTGGAACTCATGGGCAAACCGAAAGACTGGTACGAGTTTGTCAGCGACCGGCCCGGCCACGATTTGCGCTATGCTATTGATGCTCGTAAAATCCGGGCTGAACTTGGTTGGACGCCGGCTTATACCGATTTTAAAAAGGGTCTGGCCGCAACAATTGAGTGGTACAAAAATAACCGTGATTGGTGGCAACCGCAAAAGGCCGAAACCGAAGCCAAATATAAGGAGTTAGGAAGATGACTCATTATATCCATCATCAGTCCCTAGTCCTTAGTCCCCAGTCCTTAGCTGCTGCATTGTATACCCTATCCCCTATACCCTATTCCCTATACCCTAAAGCGACTGAAGGGAGCATCTGATGCAGGATTTTTCCGTCAAGCCAACCAAACTAGAGGGGCTTTGGGAAGTCCAGACAAAAATTATTCCGGACGAGCGCGGTTCGGTTATGGAATCCTACCGCGAGTCCGATTATCAAAAATCCGGCTTGCCCCCGCTTGATGGTCGTTTGCAAGTTAACGCTACTTTAAGCAAAAAAGGTACTGTCCGCGGTATCCATGCTGAATATGCTCATAAATTCATCCAAGTGGCTTACGGCAAGATTTTTGCGGTGATTGTTGATTTGCGTAAAAACTCGCCGACTGCTGGTCAATGGCAAAGTTTTGAACTGAAGCGCGGCCAAGGTCTGTTTGTATCAAAAGGGCTGGGCAATGCCTTTCAGTCAATCTCCGATGAACCGTCAATTTATATTTATCATTTTGAAAAAGAATGGGCGCCTGATATGCCGGGTGTTTCCTGCAACCCGCTTGATCCGGACCTAGCTATTCCTTGGCCGATTGCCGAAGGTTCTGGCATGTTAATTTCTGAAAAAGACAGAAACAATCCATCCCTGAAGGAGATCCTTCAGCAATGATCAATGATCAATGTCCAATGTTCAATGAATGGTCAAGTAATCAATGTAGCAATGCATTGATAATTGATAATTGTAAATTGAGCATTGCGCCGACAATTGGGAGGACTAGTGGATTCTAAGGTTTTTATTGTCGGCGCTAAAGGCCAACTCGGCACGGCTCTACGTCAAAAATATCCGAATGCCAAATCGGCTGACATTGACGAATTGGACATCACTAAAAAGGAAAGTGTGCTGGGCTACGATTGGTCGGATGTTAAATATATTCTCAACGCCGCCGCCTATACCAACGTTGACGGCGCCGAAACAGCCGAAGGTAGAGTTGCCGCTTGGCAAGTTAATGCCGTGGCGGTTGGTTATTTGGCGCAAGTCGCTCGCGACCGTGATATTACGTTAGTTCATATATCAACCGATTATGCCTTTGATGGGACAAAAGTTCCGCATAAAGAAGACGAGCCACTTAGTCCACTAAGCGTCTATGGTGCCAGCAAGGCCGCCGGTGATATTGTGCTGGCTCAAGCGCCGAAGCATTATTTGTTAATGACTTCATGGGTAATAGGTGAAGGTAAAAATTTTGTCCGGACAATGTTAGAGCTTGGTCAAAAAGACGTTGATCCAACTGTAGTAGCTGACCAAATCGGCCGGCCGACATTTACAACCGAGTTGGTTCGGGCCATCGATCATTTACTTACCGCTAAAGCCGAATTTGGAACTTACAATATTAGTAACGGTGGAGAGCCGGTCAGTTGGGCAGATTTGACCCGTGAGATTTTCAAAACCGCTGAACTGGAACGAAAAGTCACCGAAGTAACCACAGTCGAATACTACAAAGGCAAAGCTAATATTGCCCCCCGCCCCTTGAATAGCACGTTCGATTTAGCCAAAATAGAGGCCACTGGCTTTAGGCCAAAAGATTGGCGTGAAGATTTGAAAGAATACATTAAGAAGGAGCTCAGCAGATAATGTTTACCGTTTACCATTCACCGTTCACCATGCCTTATCCGTTTTCCGTTTTCAAAGCTCAATGGTTTGCCCTATCCCCTATACCCTATCCCCTATACCCTAAAGCGACCGAAGGGAGCGCCCGATGAAAGGGATTGTTTTGGCGGGAGGAAACGCTACTCGGCTTTATCCAATTACTCTAGCTACCTCCAAACAGCTGCTGCCGGTTTATGACAAGCCAATGGTTTACTATCCGCTAACCACTCTGATTTGCGCCGGTATTAATGAAATTTTGATAATTTCCACTCCGCAAGACACGCCCCGCTTTGAACAACTTTTGGGCAATGGTTCACAACTTGGCTGCCGTTTTAGCTATAAAATTCAGGACCAACCCGGCGGGCTGGCCGAGGCTTTTATTTACGGCGCCGATTTCATTGGTAAGGACAAAGTGGCCATGATTTTAGGTGACAACATCTTTTATGGCAGCGAGATGGGCAACAAACTTAAGCAGTACACTGATCCGGACGGCGGCGTTATTTTTGGTTATCAAGTGGCTGATCCGGAACGTTATGGCGTGGTTGAGTTCGATAAAAATAATAAGGTTGTCTCAATTGAGGAAAAGCCGACTCAACCAAAATCCAATTATGCTATCCCGGGGCTGTATTTCTATGACAATGAGGTTGTCGCTATAGCTAAGGCGGTTAAGCCCAGTGCTCGCGGCGAAAAGGAAATTACCGATATTCATAATACCTATCTAAAACAAGGCAGGCTTAAAGTCGCCGTTTTAGAGCGAGGTACGGCCTGGCTGGATACTGGAACCTTCGTCAGCATGAATCAAGCGGCGCAGTTCGTTCAGGTAATTGAAGAGCGGCAAGGGGTTAAAGTCGGTTGCATCGAAGAGGCCGCCTGGCGCGCCGGCTTTATTGACGACAAACAACTAGCTAAGTTGGCCGAGCCGCTGACCAAATCCGGTTATGGCCAATACCTCCTAAGTTTGCTTAGTAAATAAAGACCTAAGCGTTTGGATGAAGCGCTAGGCGTCAGCGAAGCACGGACTGAGCTGTATGGAAGAATACTGTGAAGGAGTGCTGGAGCTGACAACGCCGCGATTCGCCAAAAGCGACGGCGGAGTTGCGGCTTCACCGCAAGCAGGCCGGTGCGACGCTTAGGTCTCTTCGGAAATGACCATGCCGTCGGGCAGACGGAACAGCCCTTCATCCAAGCGCTTCTGCTCGAGATAGTGAGCAATAAAACCGACCGAGCGGGCAAAGACGAACAGGGCGTTACAAAAACCGCTGTCCAAAACTTCATTGATTTGATTTTTGTTTAACTTCTCGTCGCCTTCCAAAATATCCAACAGCAAGCAGGCGGTGGCGCCGTCAACATTCAGTATCAAATTGGCTTTTTTCGCCGCGGTGACTTTGGCGATTTCTTTAGCAAACTTGGTGTATTGGCCGCCTTGATCAAAATTTTTTAGAAGCGTCTGTACCCGCGGATCCGGGTTGTCGACTCGATATTTACGGTGGCCAATGCCGGGTATATAGATCTTATTCTTGGCAAACCGCTCCACAAAATCGTAGGCCTTCTCACCGTCATTAACCGCCTTAAACCAGTTCTGGGCGGCTTGGTCAATGGCGCCGCCAAAGCGCGGGCCGATTGTCAGTAGCCCCGATGCCAGAGCCGCCGGCAACTCATTGCCGGCCCTAGCCGTAATCATCGTATTAACCGCGCCGGAAACTTGCGGGCCGTGATCAACCAGCAGTTTGACTACCACATCAAAAAATTCCTTAAGCTGCTCGGAGCTTTTTTTGCGGCCGGTAAACATAGCTAAAGCAGTCTCGGACAGCGAGCGGTCTTTGGTAAAAGCTAAGATATCCTCACCCAGGATTCTGACCACACCATCATCACCTTCTTTAGAAATATTATCGACAAATAATGCGCTCATTCTGGGCTCCTTAATCTCCTTAATTATAGATTGCTCATGCTGCGTTTTGCTAACAAATTTATTTATCAACTGCTCAAAATCGGCAAAGCCGCTAGCTACCTGAACGCCGGCATTCGACAGGATTTTCTTTTTGTAGGCTGCCGATTCGGTTTCGGTTTGGGCCATGGCTTTAGCGTGGCCAAATTGCTGCGGCGTCTCGAAATGGTCAGAAATACTGCCGGCTATGTAGGCAATGGCAATTTTTTTGGTCTTGGCTTGAGCGTAAATTTCGGCCACTTTTTCTTCATCATGGCCACCGAGCTCACCAAAATAAACTATGGTTTTTACATTAGGATCATCTAGCGCCATCTCAAAAATTTCATACGGTTTGGTGGCTGGCCATAAATCGCCGCCGATAGCCACGCCATAGCGGAGCCTACCACCAGAGTGAGTTACCCGGTTGATAATTTCATTGACAATCCCGCCGGAGGTCGAGACCACAACTGTATCGCCCGGTATTAACGTACCGGAATCTTTGAGCTGCGTGGCCGTAATACCGCCAATCGCACCAAGCTTCCAGCCGCCGCCGACCAGTACTCCGACACTAGCTGGACCCAAAACTATAATTCTGGCCTTTGTCGAAATTTCACGAAGTTTGAGCGCATCCTGCTCTGTTACATTTTCGGCAAAAACAAAAGCCGCTTTTAACTTTGGCAGTTGGCTAATCGATTGCTCGATGCCAGTCAACACTCGACGAGCCGACTGCATGACACCAACTAGCTCAACTTCTTTTCGTATAGCTTTAGGTATATCAGCCAGTTCCTGATAGCCCTTAATCAAAATCTCCCGATTGCCAAAAAAATAGCGGCAGACTTTTTGCTGGACACCAACCACCGCTTTAACTGATGGTGCTTCCCGGCCAACCAGATAATCATAATCAAGCATTGATTGGATAGTGGCAAGATGATTGCCAAAAACAATAATCGCCGGATCGGTAATTTCTGAAAAGTTTTTCATAAATCGCCTCCGGCAACATCATCCATTTGCCACTTACCATTAGCCAAATTATTGGCCATTAGCCAATTGTAAAATGATAAATGATACTTAATTGGTAAATGTGAATTGTGAACTGAAAATTGCATGAACTTGTTCATGCTTTAACCTCTTCCGCCACTTCTTTAACCAGCTTAGCCAGTGAAATATCCGGGCCGTGAACTTTATGAGCTAGTCCGATCTTAGTCAAGCAGTCCTCCATCATGGCCAAACCCTTTTGCTGGTTAGGTCCGCCGCGGCGGACAAACACACCCACCTTGTTATCTTTTAGGTACTTTTTCTCCTTATCAAAAGCCCGGATGATGCCGCGGAAAGTCACAGCAATATCGGTAAAGTTGGCTACGCCGCCGGCAATGACAATGATTTTCTTTTTAGCTTGGCCACTTTTTAGCAACTTAATTAAGGCCAGTGAGTATTGGTAAAGCTCATCCTCATTGGGTGCACCGCTATATTCACCATAGTTAATCAACTCGTCGCTCAAGCCATGGGCATCGAATTCATCGGCTATTACCAAACTAGCTCCACCGCCAGATAGCATCAGTAAAATCTGGCCGTTGGGATTCATAACTCGCAGCGATAAGGCCGAAACACTAACTGCTTGAAGATCCTCAACCATCTTTTCGCTGGCGGTTTTTTCAAGTCTAGAAGAGCGAAAATCTTGGCTTGTCCAAGCACCTTGAACCGCCAATTCGGCAGTTGAGTCAACCTCAACAGCTGCATCAAGGGGAGTAAATTTACCGTCTTCGATAAGCAAAGGGTTAATTTCTAAATAAACCATATGCTCTGAATTGAATAGCCTGATTATCTTCTCAAGATTTTCAGTCGATAAGGCGCCTATGGCCTTTGGTTTCCCCATCAGATAAATCATCCGTTGTAACGAATCGGCGTGTCCTTCAATACCCACACCGCCCTTTTCGGAGTACTGGATTTCTATCCCCCCTTCAGTGCGCACCAGAGCTAGAAATTGCTCGTCTTTTGGATCGTGTTCGATCATCGGTTCAGCCAGAAAATAGCGATAGCCCTTTTTGGACATTTCGGTAACGTCAGAAATAATTTGATTCCTGCTCCGATTTAATTTAACCAATCCCAGTTGGTTGCGTTTTTTGGTCGCTTGATCAACTTTAACGACGTATTTTCCATCAGACAGTTGGTTGATTTGTCTGCTTAATTCCTTGTCTTCGGCATCGATAGAAATTCCCGTATAGCTAAAGCCTAGCTTGTCAGCAAGCAGTTTCTTGGCCCGAAATTCAGATAACTTGACTCTGGCCATTAGGTTATCATTATAGAATAACCTCTCAGAGTATAATAGACAGGCTAAGAAGTTATCTGATGAAGAGCCGAAAACTACTGGTTTTGTTAATTATGCTGGCGGCCGTAGCAGCTGCTTTTTTCAGATTGAATTGGCATCAGCCGACGACATCACCCGATTATGGTGACAGCAGTCAGACACAACCAACCAACACCTCGGCATCAATAGCGGAAGACTCCGACAGAGGTTCGCCCGTCAGATTGACAAATCCCGAAGATAGTAATACCGCCGCCCAATTAAGCCGTTTTGGTCAGACAGTAGTCGAAACCAAAGATAAGCCCGCAGTTGAGAAATACGCAGCCGACCACAGTTTACAAATTATTGAATCAACCAGCTTAAGTGACGGCCGAACTTTGCTAACTCTGGCTGAAGCCGCTGACAATCCGGCCGTTAAGCAAATGGCTCAAAATCTGCCCGGCACGAAAACCGAAAAGAATCTAATTTTTCGGCCGGTTTTTACACCCAATGATCCCCGTTACCCTGAGCAATGGGCTTTGCCGCAAATTTCTGCGCCGGCGGCTTGGGACGTTTCTCAAGGCTCTAACTCAATTACTATCGCCGTAATCGACAGCGGTATTTTATTTAGCCAGACATTTGGCACTGATTGCGCTTTAGGCTGTAGCCAGCCGGATTTTCCGGATTCCAAAAAATGGGCCAACGCTGGCGAGAACTGTGGATCTACCGACCCGACTATAGTCTGCGCCCAACGCACTGACGGCATTGATAATGACGTACCCGCTAACGGCAAGATTGATGATTGGCAAGGTTGGGACTTTATGGGCGGTTTTGCCGGCGGCAGCAATTGTCCTAACGGCAGTGGCGGCGGCTATGTTGATAATGATAACGACCCGGGCCCATACTCATGTGATGACCCGTTCAACCAGTCACAACTCAACAAAAATGACAGTTCAGCCGATGCACTTGGGCATGCCACACTGGTCAGCTCGACGGCCGGCGCTGCGACTAACAACGGCCAGCTGATTGCTGGTGTTGCTATCAATGCCAAGTTAATGAACTTGAGAATTTTTGATGGCTACGGCTTTGGCGATTTGGATGATATTGTGGCGGCAATTGATTATGCAGCGGCCAAGGGAGCCAAAGTTATTAATTTGAGTTTGGCCCTATCAACTTGCACGGGTAGTAGCTCAACTCTGGAAACAGCTCTGGCCAATGCCAGATCACTCGGCGTTACTGTTGTCGGCGCCGCCGGCAACGAAGCTCAAACCACCCCGGGCAGTGTCTGCTATCCTGCCAGCTCACCTTACGTTATTGCCGTCGGTGCTACCGATAGTGGCGACAATCGCACTAGCTGGTCGAATTTTGGGCCCGAGCTGGATATTATGGCTCCAGGATTGGCAATTTTGGCCGACAACGCACCAGCCGCTGCCAATGGTAATAGTACAACCAGCACCGCCTCCGGTACTTCATTGTCGACACCCCTGGTCAGCGGCGTAGCGGCGTTAATGTATGCCCAATTTCCCGGCATCACGCCAGCGCAGGTAGCCGACGGTCTGGCCGCCTCGGCTGATAAGCCGGCCGGTATGAACGGCGCCAACCGAACCGATCTTTATGGCTACGGCCGACTGAATGCTTACAGCGCCCTCAAAATTGATAGCTTATCCTGCCCATACCCCGTATTTAAAAACTACAATAACGGCTCCCTCGGTAGCGGTCAAAGGATGCTGGCTTACCGGCACGGCAATACCAACATAAGCCACCTTACCTATGCTCAGCTGAATAATACCGGCTCGGCTTGCGTTGAAGCCCATGTCTGGAACCCCGGCTACACCAGCTGGCGGGCAAATATCGCCACCGGTTTGCGCGCCAGCGATCCAGCGAGTGGAATGTTGGTATCTTCATGGTCGCGTGTAGATAGTCAGGTCAGCTTAAATTACGTAACCTATGGCAACGTCGAGGTTCACCGCTTTAGCCCAAACTTACAGAAACTGCCGGGCTACTATGATGTGCCAACGAATTTGGTAAACGTCAGCTCGGCCACCGGTACTTTCGTGGCCGGAGATTTTTTAGGCGCCGGCTACGACCAGCTAGTCTATATTTTGTATAGCGGCAGGAATGGCGGCATGGAGATACATATGTTTAATCCGGCCATGACCAGTGCGATTGGCTTTTACGATCTACCGACCGACGTCGGCGCAGTTAATAACGGCGTATTTGTGGCCGGCGATTTTCTGGATCGTGGACATGCGCAGTTAGCTTATGTTTCCTATGGCAATACCGAGGTTCATTTATTGGATATCCGTGGCGGCCAGGCCAAGCGAGTTTATGAGGTACCGACTGATCTGATCGGCACCAGCGCGGCCACCGGTACATTTGTAGCCGGTGAATTCGTCGGCCGCGGAAATAACCTCGGCTATACCCAATTAATCTATGTTATTTATAACAACGGCCACGGTGGCTGCGGCGGCAGTGGCTGCGTTGAAACTCACATGTTTGACCCAACTTTGACAAGAATCAATGGCATACAGGAAATCGTTACAAATCTGACAGGCTTTACACCTTAGCTAGACAACCTATTCCCTGTTACAATATCTGGCAGTTGTGAAGGTTGCATTAGTCATACCCGCCTATAACGAGGCCAAGATGGTCGGTAGAGTTATTACCGATCTTAAAAACGTGTTCGCCAAAAGCGGTTACGACTATCAGATTATTCTGGTTGATGATGGCTCCAAGGACGAAACTGCGGTAATTGGCCAAAAAGCTGGTGTTCATGTTATCAGTCACATTCTCAATATTGGCAGTGGCGGCGCCACCGCCACTGGACTAAGTTACGCTCAAGCCAAAGGTTTTGATATTGCAGCCACGCTTGACGGCGACGGCCAACACTCGGCCGCCGATGTCTTAAAAGGTATAAAATTGCTGGACGAAAAAGGCGGCGATTTATTAATTGGCAGCCGATTGATTGATACCCAAGGTATGTCACGTGTAAAACAACTTGGTAACAAAGGGCTAACTTTTGTAACATTCTCGCTGTTTGGAGTCAAAATCACTGACTCTCAATCGGGACTGAGAATCTTTTCGCGCAAAGCCCTTAACGAACTTAAATGGAAGACCGCCGGCTACGAGTTCTGCTCGGAAATGTTATGGCGAGCCAAGCAGCTAGGATTGGATATCCGTGAGTTCCCAATACGGGCGATTTACACAGATTATTCTATGGCAAAAGGCCAAAATAATTGGAATGGTTTTAACATTGTAAAGTCGCTACTTAGGCGGCGGATTATGGAGCTTTTCGGTGAGTAGGTATTTGCTGCTGGTGATTTTAAATACGCCGTTGATTATTGCCGCCATGATGAACACGGTCGTCGGTTATAAGCTCGGTCATATGGGCCGCCGCCGCTTTTTCTTTGGCTTAAGTTTTTGGCTATTAATCTTTGCGGCCCTGGTTTTTGTTAAACCAATTTATAGTTACTTATTTTCAAATAATCTGACTCAAACTGAGCCGCTAAGCTTGTTCGACGTCATGCAAATAACCGGCATCATCTTTACCTTGTTTATTGCTAACCGCGCTTACGGCAAAGTCGATGTGCTGGAGCGCAAAGTCCAGGACCTTCACCAAGAACTTTCCATCAAACTGTCAGAAAAAAATAATAAGAAGACTAGAAATTAGAACGGTGAGGCGGGGGGCCAATAACTTAGGACGATACGAATGACGATATCGCTAACGTTCGGGACTAAATATTCGGGCGGCGGGTTCCAGTTATTCTCACTTTCGGTTACGACTTTGACGCCCCGGATTATATCTTCGGGCTCTGCTCCAGAAATGAAGTTGCTGCCTGATTCAAAGGTTTCATGGCGTTCAGTTACATCGCGGGTGGTGACAACCGGCACACCAAGAATGGCGCACTCTTCCTGAGCTGTACCGCTGTCGCTTAAAACGCAAAATGCATTCTTTTGTAACTTTTGAAATTCGAAAAAGCCAAGCGGTACAGAAACTACGATTCCCTCGCGAACCTTTAGTTTAGGGTGGCTCTTCAGTCGATCACGAGTTTTGGGGTGGACACTCCAAATCATCGGCATTTTGTATTGGTCATGGAGTTTATTAAAGGCCTCGACGAATTTAGCTAAACGATCTTCCGGATCAACATTTTCGGCCCGATGTAGTGTCATCAAAAAGAATTTACCCTTCTCTACTTTCAGCTTCTGCATGATGTCGCTGGCATCAATCTGCGGTTCGAAGTGCTTCATAACTTCAAAAATCGGATTGCCGCTAACATGAACGCGGTTTTCTTCGTAACCCTCACGGGTGAGCATTTGCCGGCTGCGGTTAGAGTAAGTCAATAAAATGTCGCTTTGGCTATCAATGATGCGGCGGTTGTTTTCTTCGGGTACCCGATCATCGAAGCAACGGTTGCCGGCCTCCATATGAAAGACCCGCACGCCGAGGCGTTTGGCCATAATCGCACCTAGGCTGCTGTTAGTATCACCTAACACCAAAAAGGCGTCTGGTTTCTCTTTGGGAATAATCTCTTCCAGTTTCGATAAAATCGTACCAGCTTGTTGGCCAAAATTGCCTTTGGCATCAAGATAATAATCCATTTTACGGATGCCCAGCTGCTCAATAAAAACATCGTTTAAGTTCGGGTCGAAATTCTGGCCGGTGTGGACTAAAACTTGATCACAAAGTTTGTCCAGCTTTTTGATAATTAGACTAAGTCTTATTAACTCCGGCCGGGTACCTAAAATTGTTAGAACCTTCATCCCTTGCCTCCTTTAGAGGCAAAATTCAAACACCAAAAACCAAACACCAAAGAAACACCAAAAACCAAACACCAAACATAATTGAAGTTTGAAATTTGAGATTTATTTGAAATTTGGAGTTTGAAGTTTGAAGTTTGATTTGAGTGATCCATTATTTAGTGTCCTCAAATTCTGCTAGTTCTTTAATCATTTGTTCAATCGTTGGCGGCTTTGGATAACCCGCCGCCTGCCAGATGGCCTGATTTAACTTTACATCATTGGTCGTCAGAGTTCGATCAATAACCACATTGGCCGGTGCCGGTTTGATTTTGATATCCTGGCGGTCAAAGGCCTTGGCAAAGGCCTTTAGTATATCGGCTTTTGATATCAAACCACTTGGCACTAAATGCTGAACGTGCGGTAATTTGAGGTTGGCTTTGATAATTCCTCGGCAAAGCCGAGCAAAGTGCAAGGTTGTCACGCCGTTCCAATGATGATTGGTATAACCACTGACCTCGGCACCTCTAGGCTGATGTAAAAACCAATCCAGCAGTGACAAATGGCTTGTGAGTTCCGGCCCGATTATTGAGCAGCGCAAGTGGTACATATTGGGAAAATAGGCTTCACCCAAACTTTTACTTTTACCGTAAACATCAAGTGCATCGTGCGGATCGGATTCAACATACTTACCCTTCTGTCCGGAAAACACACAATCGGTGGCAATTTGGATAATTCGAGTTTTTGCCCCCGCAGCTTTAGCTAATCGGTGCGAAAAAAGGCTGTTAACAAGAAGCGCGGTCTCGACTTCGGCCACATTATCGTCGTGGATATACGGTTTGATGATGCCAATAGCGTTAATCACCCAGTCTGTATCATTAATAGCTTTAGCAATCTTTGCTATATCGGTCGCTTTAGCATCTAGCTGCCTAAACTTAACTTTTGGATAATTAGTGGCAAATGAACGGATCTCTTTGGCATGGCGACAGGTTCCAACTAAATCGAACTCGTCAGCGCGGCTTAAGGCTTTCAAAATCATTGAGCCGAGCATACCGCTACAGCCCAAGATGGTAACTTTAATTCTTTTGGCCATTAGCGTTCTTCAACCGTCCAAATATCCCAATAGCGGGCCGGGTAGCGCCAATCGTCGCCCTCGGATTTGGTCAGCGATGAAGTTGAAAAGAAGATTATTTGGCTGTCTTTAGTTAGCGACATAAAGCCGTTGGCGTAGCCCGGCGGGATGTAGAGGACTTTTGGTTTTTTGTCGGACAGTACAAACTTTTCAACTTTAGCCGATTTAGAAGGCTTGTCCCAATTATCAACCTTGACTGCTCCAAGCAGAGCCGAACCGGTTACTACCAAGACATACTTGGCCTCTTTTTTATGGGCATGCCAGGCCCGCACAAATCCGGCCACATGATTGGATACCATATAAAACCGCTTAACGTCGGCGAAATCAAAGTCGTTAACAAAGGCGACTTGGCCGCGGTCGTCAACCGCCAGGCCGCCTTCAATTAGGGTTGGCTCAGAATATTTATTGACCATTTTCGTCAACCAGTTTATGAGTTTCAAACATCGTCAGATGGCCTTCGTTAGTATAGCGGGGGTTATCCAAATCTTTGATACGCCTGTCCTCGATTATCTTTTTAACCTCCCTAACACCATCCTCGGCTTTAAGTTTCGGTGCAAATCCGAGGGTCTTAGTAGCTTTCTGGTTGCTAACTTGATAGTTACGCAGGTCCTCAAATTTCATATCAACAACGTCCATTTTGGTACCCGAAATCTGTTTAACTACCCGCTTGGCTAATTCCAGAATTTTGACATTCTCGCCGTGCAGATTGAATATGCCAGTGTGTTTAGAGCCAATGTTATCGGCAATAGCCTGGGCAGCGTCGCGGACGTGCAATATTGGCCGGAATTGGTCACCGCCAAAAACTTTCAATTTACCGTCGGAAATCGCTCGAGCCGTCATGGTATTGACCACTAAATCGAGCCTGATGCGGGCATAGTCATCACCAACGCCATAAAGTGTGCCCAATCGAAAAATAATGGCGTTTTTGTTCTTCAAAAAACCCTCAGAGGCTAATTTGGTAATACCATAAACGGACAATGGCCCGGTTGATGAATCTTCGGTTAACTCACCCTCACGAGCACCATAAACCGAGCAGGTTGAGGTAAAGATTATCCGACCGTCGTAATTATCGGCCAGCCATTTAACCGACTCCTGATTAATCTGGGTGGAGATGTCGAGATTTAGTGCGCAGGCACCATCGCCAACTAACGCTGCCAGCCAGACTACCACGTCGGCCCATTTCAACTGTTCTCTTAAGTGCTGGCGGTTACGGATGTCGCCTAAGACAAACGGGATATCTTTAAGATAGTCGTCTTCATACATCAAAGCGTCATAAACCCGAACGTCATGCTTTGAATTTTTTAAAATATCGGTCAGGGCTCCACCTAAATAACCGGCGCCGCCTGTAATCAGTACTTTCACTTCAACAGATTATCCCATTAAACCGTTTGAATTATCAAGGGTTAGTGTGTTTAGCTTAAGTAATCGTGGCCAGCAAAAAACGGGTTTTGGTAGTTAGCCAGCATTTTTGGCCGGAGTCATTTAGGATTAATGATATCTGCGACTTCTTGCTGGAAAAGGACTGCGAGATTGACGTTTTGTGCGGTCTGCCTAACTATCCAAAAGGTAAGTTTTACGGTGGCTATGGCTATTTTGGCAAGCGCAACGAAGTTCATAACAAAGTTAAAATCCATCGGGTGCTGGAAATTCCGCGCGCCAGTAACACTAACTTTAGAATTTTCTTAAATTACGTGTCATTTCCCTTTTTTAGTCTGTTCCATATACCCCATATGTTGTTTCGTAAATACGATAAAATTTTCATTTTCCAAACCTCGCCGGTGATGATGGGACTAGCTGGACTACTGCTTGGCAAACTGCGCCGGACCCAAACAACTATGTATGTGCTCGATCTATGGCCGGAAAATTTATACTCGGTTATAAAAATCAAAAGCAAGTTTTTACGCAAAATTGCAGCTGCTGTGTCGAATTGGCATTATCGACGGGCTAATAAATTAATTGCTTTGTCCGAAGCAATGAAGCAGCAACTGCACTCCAGAACTAAGCTACCGGATAAAAAAATCCTGGTCTTACCTCAAGCCTGTGAGAAAGTCTACGAGCAAGATATCGAAGATAAAAAACTGGCTAAACGTTTCGCAGGCAAATTCAATATCTTGTTCACCGGCAGCATAACGCCGGCTCAATCATTTGAAACTGTCATTGCAGCAGCCAAAAAATTAAAGAGCGAAAGCTTATATGATATAAACTGGATAATTGTTGGTGATGGTATGTCACGACAATGGCTGGAGGAGGAAGTTAAAAAGGCCGGTCTTGATGACTCATTTATTTTCGAGGGCTTGGTGCCAATGGCAGATATACCAAAATATACCAATTTTGCTGACGTGTTGATTGCCTGCCTGGTCAAAAGCGAACTACTTGAAGCCACAATCCCGGCCAAAGTCTTATCTTATTTCGCGGCCGGGCGGCCAATAGTGCTGGCTATGGACGGCGAAGTCCGCGATTTGGTTAATAACGACATTAAATGCGGTTTGGCCGGTCCGACCGAGGATGCCAAAACATTAGCAGACAACATTAAAAAAATATACTCGATGTCGCCAGCCGAACGACAAGCAATGGGTCAGCGCGGCCGCGCCTACCACTTCAAACATTTCGAACGCAACCTCATCCTAAACAAGCTCTACAATTTCATGTTTAACACACATTCACGTCGCTATAAAAATCCTAAATTCTAAGTCCTAAATCCTAAACGGTTCGACTGGCTCACCATCCTGAGCAAAGTCGAAGGACAATATCTAAATTCAAATGTTTCAAATTCCAAACTGTTTGGAGCATTGTTATTTGGAGCTTGTGATTTGTTTAGAACTTCGAGATTAGAGTTTAGAGTTTTTAACTCGTAATGCATCCAAGTGCAAGATGTGTGTAAAATAGTTGTAGTGTCTAAAGTTATTTTGACTTTGTATGTGCTGGCGACGTCTGCCGCCTTAGTGGCCCTAAAGTGGGGTGGTAAAAGCGGGGCACCGATTGATTCTGTTGATAATAAACTGGCCTTTAATTTCAACTCCTACATCATCACTGGTATCGTTTTTTATGGAATCAGTTTTGTGCTTTATACCTATTTAATTGCCAAGTACGACCTCGGCTACATCGTGCCGCTAACCACCGCGCTGGTCTATGTTCTTATCTTCACAGCCTCATATTTCATCTTCGACGAAGTCTTCACGGCTTTCAAAATTGCCGGAATTGTCTTGATTGTTAGTGGTTTGGCTTTACTTAATGTAAACAAATAAGTATGTCGAGGTTGGCTCGGCCAGATTTAGTTAAGCGATTTGTCCGCTCAATCTGGTTTTTTCCGGCCATTTTAGCTCTGCCGCTGATTGTATTTACCGCCCTGCAGATTCACGGCAGCTCGATCGGCACCTACTACAAGCTCTTTTACGGCGATTCCTCAAGCGATCCTGATATCGTCCTAAACCGGCCACAAGGCATCCGTTCGGATGAATGGCTGGTTAATACTCAACTGACCATCGCTCAAAAAAATAACGGTTATGAACGAATAAACCAAAACATTGGTAACGGCGAGGATGTGTCTTTAACCGGCGAGGCGCCTTATAAAGAATGGTCCACCTTGTTTAAGCCGCACAATTGGGCATTTTTTGCTCTACCCTTTGACAATGCTTTCGCCTTCCGTTGGTGGTTGATGGGTTATTTGTTAATTGTTAGCTGCTACTTCTTTATCCTGGCTCTGTTTCCCGGCAAGCGATTATTTGCCGCCTTGGTCGGCCTCTCGGTCTTTTTCACCCCGTTTGTCCAGTGGTGGTACTTATATGGCACCTTAGGAACGCTTTTTTATGCCTTTTTCGGCGGCGTGGTGTTTATCAAATTAATCAATGAGAAACGCCGGCTGCAGCGGATTTTGTGGGCCTTGCTCTTGGCTTACATAATTACCTGTTTTGCTCTTATTTTGTATCCACCATTTCAGATACCGGTAGCTTTGGCTATGCTGGTTTTTGGCTTAGGATATTGCCTCGATAAAATGCGTGGTCTTAACTGGCGGGCTATTTGGCAAAGGCTAGCGCCGATCATCGGTGCCGTAGTGATTGCCGCTGGTATTACTTTGAGCTTTTTAGGAACCAGGTCGGAGGTGGTTCAGATCATTCGTAACACCACCTACCCGGGGAAACGCATACAAGCTAGCGGTGGATTTGACGCGGGCCATCTATTCTCCAGTCATCTTGGGGCTCAGTTTCAATTTGCTTCAAAATCAAGGCACTACCAAATACCGAAATCTGGTTTGATGAATCAAAGCGAAAGCTCCAACTTCATTCTGCTATTCCCTTTTTTGTTACTGCCCTCCTTTTATCTGCTGTATAGAAGCTTAAAACATGAGAGAAAATTCGACTGGCCTCTAGCCGTGGTTAATGGAGCAATCCTAGTCATGCTGGCTTGGTTATTTATTCCTAATTTAGGTTTAATCGGAAAATTAACTTTACTTGAAATGGTTCAACATCAGAGGTTGATAATTGGTCTTGGAGTTCTAAATATCGTTCAGCTGGTACTGGTTGTCCGACATCTGGTGAAGTCAAAATATTCGGTTATTAAAAACAGCTGGGTGCTTATATTCACAGCTACCATTTTTCTCATTGAACTTGGCTTGGGCTTATATGCCAGAGACCGTTTCCCTGGTTTCATCGATATCTTTCGTGTGATCGGTTTCGCCGTACCGATACCACTAATTATGTACTTCCTGCTTCGTAAACGCTTTGAGTGGGCGGGAGCGGTTTTGCTTTTGTTCGGCCTAGCCATGACTTTCCGTATCAATCCGCTTTATCAGGGTACAGCAATATTAACTGAAACTCCCCTGTCAAAGAGCATAGCAAGGCTGGACAACAATGATGACTCAAAATGGGTGATCGAAAACTTCATCCTAGAAAACTTCGCCTTAATGAACGGGGCGGCTTCGCTGTCTGGTCTATATACATATCCGCAAAAGGAAATCTGGCGCGGATTGAATCCTGAAGTGCCAGAGGAGATTTACAACCGCTATGCTCATACCAGTTTCAGCTTCGATAGAAATCCCTCTGTAAATATTCCGACAAGTCTAAAATTAGGCGGAATTGATAAAATCGATATAACTACAGAGCCGTGTAGCGACTTTCTAAAAGGCCAAAACGTCCGTTATCTACTTGCATCGGCTGAACTCAACCCGTCAGATAGCTGCGCCTCACTTGCTGAGAGGGTAGATTACCCGGCCATCACTTTCTTTATCTACAGATTGAATTACTAGGGCCTAAGGTGTATTTGTGAATTATCTCCGTGCTATACTGTCTGGTGCCAAACTAAAATAAAGCAATGGCGAAGAATTGGAAAAATTTGTTGCGAAAATTGAGTAAGAAATGGCTCCTGCTAGCAGTAGCTGTATTAATAGTCGGCGGGTTTTTATTTTGGCTAAGTAACAAGGGCGATGATGATTCGACAACAAAACCAGGTACTTCAGTCAATCTGGAGCCGCCTACCAAAGAAGAAAAAGATCAAGTTCAAAAATATAAGGAACAGTTAGCTGACAGGGGTAGTTCAACCTCAAACACGAGCCAGCCATCAACAGCCAGCGGCAAAAAGTCGGTAACTCCCTTCATAAGCTCTTGGGGCCAAAACCAAAGCAACGATGTAGAAGTTAGAGGTTACGTTGAGGGCATATATGAAGACGGCGGTACATGCACAGCCGCATTAACTAAAGATGGTCAGCAAGTAAGTCAATCAAGAACTTCGGTTGCCAATGCTCAAAATACCAGCTGCGGACTAATAACCGTTCCTCGGTCCAAGTTGTCTCCTAGTGTTTGGTCGATCACATTAAGCTACTCTTCTGGCTCATACGAAGGAAGCTCAAAAACGGTAACTCTAGAGGTCAAATAATGTTCGGGTCCATTTATCGTTTTAGTATTTCTGCACTCATACTAGTCCTTTTTATAGGTTTTTTTGCGCCTGTAAAGGCAAATGCAATATCAGGGAGCGACTTCCAGGCTGGAAGGATTATTGACGAAGTTAAGTTCTTTTCGTCTAACACAATGAGTGTCGCCGAGATCCAAGATTTTATGAATTCTAAAGTTCCTGTTTGCGATACTAACGGCACCCAGCCATACACTTCTGGAAGTTCTCAGACACGGGCCGAATGGGCAGTTGCAAACGGCAAACCCCAACCGCCTTATACGTGTTTAAAAAGCTACAGCGACAGTACGATCGGTTGGCCGGCCGAAACAAGTCTTTGTAATGCTATAACCGGCCGGACGGGTAACGCCGCAGAAATTATCTACTGGGTGAGTAATGCTTGCGGAATTAACCCCCAAGTCCTCCTGGTTTTGCTCCAAAAAGAGCAAAGTTTGGTTACCGATGATTGGCCATGGCCCTACCAATATAGATTTGCCACAGGCTACTGCGTATATGACGTCGGCCCGCCCCCGCCGAGTTGCGCCGGCACTGAAGGCTTTTTTGGCCAGGTCTATTACGCCGCCCGGCAATTTAAGCGTTACGCGAGAGATGTAGATTCCTACAACTTCCGCGCTGGTATTAATAATATGATTCGATATAGTCCAGACCCGTCCTGTGGTGAGAGCCAAGTCTATATTCAAAACCAAGGCACCGCCAATCTTTACAACTATACGCCGTACCAGCCAAATGCTGCAGCTTTATCAGTGGTCAGTAACAGTTCACCGGGCGGCGAAGTTCCCTGCGGTGCTTACGGCAATAGGAATTTCTGGTGGTATTTCACCAAATGGTTCGGCTCTACACTTGGGCCACCTGACTACTCATGCAAAGAAGGAGTTAATTTTGGCGGCGGACTTGGTCCTAGAGTGGTAGTCAACCAATTTTCTCCAAGTGGCAATGCCACCTTTACTTTGAGTTATCTTAATCAAACTATTTCAAAGTGTATAGAGCTCCACACCTGGCAGCCTAATCTGCAATCCTGGGTAACCAACGTTGCTACCAATCATCCGGCAATCCCGCCGCCTAATGCTGAGATCATTGCTGGCAATATCTATGGTGATGCCAGGTCTGAGTTGATCTTAGTCTTACCGCGAACCAGCGTCAGCGGTAAAATTGAAGTCCACACTTGGGATAACACTTACCAGCATTGGATTACCAATATTGCCACCAATCATGCCTTGATACCCCCTGAAGACTTTGATGTTGTGCCGGCTGATGTTAACGGTGATGGCCGCGACGAATTACTGCTTGTTCTTTACCGCAACACTGGCAGCGGCAAGGTCGAGATTCATGAATGGAACCCAGGCTTGCAAACTTGGGCAGCCCATACTGCTACTAATCTACCGGCCATAGATCCGGCTGACGGTCGAGTAATAGCAGCCAACCTCTATGGTAGTGCGGCGGATGAGCTGGTTTATGTGAAGTACCGCAACACCGGCTCTGCCAAGATAGAAGTTCACACTTGGGCCGGCGGCCAGCAAAGTTGGCTGGCTAATATTGCTACTAACCTGCCCTTGGCAGATATTAATCCTGATGATATTGAGATAGTCGCCGGCAATATTTACGACGGCGCGATTGACGAACTAACTTTAGTCAAATACCGCAACACCGGCAGTGGCAAGATTGAGATCCATACCTGGGCAGCTGGGCAACAAGTCTGGTTAAGCCAGATGCCGACAAATTTGGATAGTCTTTCCCCTTAGTAGCCCCTGCGCATCAACTGCCAAAGCTAGTCTTCGTTAAATACAGATACACCGGCAGTGGCAAGGTTGAGATACACACCTGGGCAGCCGGGGAACAAGCCTGGTTGTCCAACATGGCGACCAGCATGCCGGCATTGTAGCTGGCCGTAAATTTTGTTCTGATTTTAATAGATCAATTATCATTATTGAGTCAGATGTCCTACTTGATATACTAATTTAGTGAAAACAGTTTTGGTCACGGGTGGTGCCGGCTACATCGGTTCACATGCTGTAGTGGAGCTTACCACAGCTGGCTACAGGCCGATTATAATTGATAACTTTAGCAACTCTAATGAGAGGGTTATCGGACAAATTGAATCCATCGTTGGTTCAAAGATCCCTACATACAAAGGAAACTTTCAGGATAAAAAATTAATTAATAAAATTTTTTCAGCGGAGAAAGTAGTTGGCGTAATACATTTTGCTGCCCATAAGTCAGTCGCCGAATCTGTCAAACAACCTCTTGAATATTATGAAAACAATGTGGCGGGTTTAATAAGTCTGCTAGAGGTTATGGAACTAACTGATATCGATAATCTCGTCTTTTCATCATCCTGTACTGTTTATGGTGAAGCAGACAAGTTCCCTATTACCGAAGATAGCCCGATGAAACCGGCTACTTCACCATATGGCACCACTAAACAAATCTGCGAGACAATTATTAAAGACACTACTCAGGCTAGTAAGAAGCTAAAAGCCATGTCACTACGATACTTCAATCCTATTGGTGCGCATGCTTCTGCTTTGATCGGAGAGCTACCACATGGGACACCGGCCAATTTAGTACCATTCATAACCGAGGTCGCCGCAGGAATTAGAAAAGAACTTACCGTGTTCGGGAATGATTATCCCACACCAGACGGCACAAACATTCGTGATTATATTCATGTTGTTGACCTTGCCCACGCTCATGTAAAAGCCGTCGGTTTCTTGCTGAAGCAGAAACCAGCTTTTTACGATGTAGTTAACATCGGCACCGGCCGCGGCAGTAGCGTCATGGAAGTAATCCGAAGCTTTGAAAAGACGACAGGCGTTAAGGTTCCTTACCGTATCGGCCCGAGGCGGCCTGGTGACGCGGTCTCTTACTTTGCCTCAGCCACTAAGGCCAAGGAGGTGATTAACTGGCAGTCTGGACACACATTGGCGCAGTCACTCAAAGACGCTTGGCTTTGGCAAGAGACCTTGAAGAAAAAAAGTTAACTATGAAAAAATTAATATCTTACATCTTTCCGATCTACAACGAATATGGCAATATTGACCATCTTTATAAGACAATGAAGGAATTGCTCAATCAAAATAACAAATATGATTATGAGATGATTTTTGTAAATGATGGCAGTCAGGATAATTCATTGGAAAAGTTGTTGCAATTACAAAAAGTTGATGAGCGAGTTACAGTTATCAATTTCGCTAGAAATTTTGGTCACCAAGTTGCTGTAACTGCCGGTCTGGATCATGTCAATGGTGACGCTGTCATCATTATGGATAGTGATATGCAGGATCCGCCCCATGTTAGCTTTGACTTAGTGAAAAAGTGGGAGGAGGGTTACGATGTAGTTTACGCCCAGAGACGGTCTAGACGAGATAGTATCTTGAAAAGAATTACTGCTAATGTTTTTTATCGGTTGCTAGATAAATTAGCTGATGTCGACATCCCGCGTAACACAGGTGATTTTCGTTTATTGGATAGAAGAGTGGTCAAGCAACTTAATAAATTCCGTGAGCATAATCGGTTTTTGCGTGGGTTGGTTTCATATGTTGGCTTTAAGCAAACAGGTGTCCTTTTTGACAGAGATAAAAGGTTATCCGGCAAAACTGGTTATCCTCTAAAACGAATGGTCAAATTTGCCATTGATGGGCTGCTGGGCTTTTCCTGGACGCCGATCCGTCTTATTACGAAGCTTGGGTACTTTATCTCTCTGCTTAGCTTTATCGGTATCATTTATGCCATTGCCATGAAGTTCTTAAGGCCTGATGTCACCGTCCCGGGCTGGACATTTATCGTTATCTCGATATTATTCATCGGTGGTATTCAATTGGTTACGCTTGGAGTTTTGGGAAACTACATTGGCAGAATATATACAGAATCTCAAAATCGGCCGCTTTACATTATTGAAAATGTTTATCGTTCTAATAAAAGCCGCAAAGGTTGAAGTTGAAGCTTTTATTTTCTAAATACAGAAGCCTTATTCTGTATGGAATAATCGGTTTCTCGGGAGCTACACTAGATTTCGTAGTTTTTGCTGTTCTTTACAATCTCTTCAATCTAAATCCGTTAATTGCTACTGCCGTGTCAACATCTTTGGGTGTTAGCAATAACTTTATTTTGAATATAAGATTTAATTTTAGGGTTAGAAATAAACTGCATCATCGCTACCTTCTTTTCTATAGTGTCGGAATTGCAGGGCTAGGCTTAAGCATCTTGATAATTTGGCTACTGCATGACATTGGTGGGATGAACGCCAACTGGGCCAAGTTAATATCAATCCCAATTGTTGTCTTATGTCAGTATCTAATAAATTCACGAATTACGCTGTCGGATGATTTTACTAATAAAGCCTACTTTAGAAAGTTCAAGAATGGCTAAAGTGGCGAAGAATATTGCGGTTATTGGTGCCGGTTACACCGGTTTGGTAGCAGGTGTCCGTTTAGCTGAAGCCGGCCATAAAATTACTATTTTGGAACGCGGTGATCAGATTGGCGGCTTGGCCAGCGGTTTTAAGGTGGAGGGCAGTTCTCTAGAAAGAGGTTACCACCATTTATTCCGCACCGACAAATACATTATTAATATGGCCGATGAGCTGGGGATTGGCGACCGACTGAAATGGTATGATAGCTCCTTATCAATTTACTACGGCAGGAAATTATATCCATTTATGACGGCATTTGATCTGCTACGTTTCGCACCACTATCTTTTATCGGCCGCCTGCGACTCGGTTTAGTCGCAATCTATCTAAAATACACCAAAAACTGGCAGCAACTTGAAAATGTAACAGCATACGAATGGATGAAGAAATGGGTCGGCAAAGAAGTAACAAAAGTCATCTGGGAACCCTTGTTAATTGGAAAATTCGATAAGTATTATGATAAGGTTTCGATGGCTTGGCTTTGGGCCAGAGTTTACACTCGAGCCAACTCGCGTGTTAAGGGCGAATTAGCAGAAAAGCTAGGCTATTTTGAGGGTGGTTTTCAAGTATTTACTGATGCTTTAGCCAAAAAGCTTGACGAGCTAAATATAAAAGTCAGAACCGAGCAAGAAATTGCTAAAATCATTAGCTTATCAAATAACAAAGTCCAGATTAACTTCATAAGTAGTAAGCCCGAGATTTATAATGTTTGCTTGGTGACTACGCCTTCGCATATTTTTGCCAAACTGATTGAGTCTAATCGGCAAGCAAAACCCAGTTATATTAACAAATTGAAATCAATTGATTATTTAGGCGCTAGATTACTTATTTTTTCATCAAATCAGGATATTAGTGAGTATTATTGGCATAATATAAATGATGTAAATTTACCGTTTCTGGTATTTATTAATCACACCAAGCTGGTAGGCAAAGATCTCTACAATAACAAAAATGTCTATTACATTGGAGTTTACCTACCGCATGATCATAGGTTTTTCAATCTTGATGACCGAAAGCTTGAAAAGCTATGGTTTGATGGACTAAAGCAAATTTTTCCGAATTTTAAAGAATCTGAAATCAGAGAAAAACATCATTTTAGGTTTGCCAATGCTCAACACATAGTCGATGTCGGCTACTCAAAAAAAATTCCCTTACACGAAACACCGCTGCCGAATATTTACCTCGCCAATTTTTCGCAAGTTTATCCAGAAGATAGAGGCACAAACTATGCCGTCCGCGACGGGCAAAGAATCGCAGATATAATAAAGGCTAACATAGAGTTATGAATAATAAGCGAGGCAAAATCCGCCCGAACGATGGCCGCAAACTTTTATGGCCGAGCGGAGTTGAGTCATTCATAAAACACATTCGGTTCCACTGGCCAGCCTATATCATCGTTTTGTTTTTTACTTTTTGCTCATTAACTGTAATAAAGTACTTACCAAGTGATTTCAACATAGAGGTACCACCGCCCGAAACTAGCCTAGCTGCGCCAGACGAAATAAATCATTACAAATACAATGTTGGGTTTATCTTGGAGAATAAAAGGCTACCCGTTGCTGGTGTTGATGATATCGAGGCATATCAAAACTGCCGAGACAACAAAAATGGTCAGATTCCTTGTCTATATTCCTACACAGTAAACCCACAGGCTGCTTACTTATTTGATGCCTTTGTTGCGAGTGTTTTTCATAAATTGCTTGGCTTGCAACCACAAATTACAGCCCGATATGCCTCGACTTTCTATGGAATTGTGTTCATTGCTTGCGTCTATTCATCGGCTTTTTTGATCTCTAGAAGACGTTATATAGCTACGCTAATAACGCTTGGCGTAGCGCTGATTCCACAGTTTATCTATGTTTCTTCGTACACTAACTTCGATGCTCATTCGGTTGCCATTTCTGGATTATTAGGTTTGGCTATCACCTTATTTTTTCTTGCACCGCGAGCTAAATTGCGCAGTGTATTCTTAGCTGTTGTTGCCGGTGGTTTGCTGCCATTGGCAAAGGTTAACTTCTTTGTACTTTTTATCCCAGTTCTAATCACGTTAACGGTGACATACCGCCGTAAAGACATCGATTTACGTTTTCTTTTTAGGTGGGCGATGTGGGCTACTGTTAGCTTCTTAATCTTCTCAAGTTTTTGGTACATTAGAAATTTAATACTCTATGGTGACTTACTTGGTCAGGGCTTTGTCATTAGTGAAATGGCAAAATATCATCCGTTGGGTCAGTCTAGACCGCTCGATCTGGAATCTTATGTTTGGCTAACAAAAATGGAGTTTACCAATCTGCTCTATCGCTCTTTTTATGTCGGCTTGGGGCAAATGCATTACTTTCTAGATAGTTATAAATACGCCATTCCGGCCAGCCTAAGTCTTATTAGTAGTTTCTTCATTATTAAGCATGTTGTTCAAGATAAATTGAAGACTCTAGGCTGGGTCTTTACCGGCTATGTAGTTTTATTGATATTCCTGATTGGTCTTGTTGCTTACAATTCTGTGCACTATGACTTTCAGCCGCAAGGTCGCTATTTATTTCCAATACTTATGCCGACGGCCATGTTGTGCGCTTATGCGTATCGAAGTAGTAAAAAATTATCAATAATAAGTGTGCTTTTTGCTAGCAGCAGTGTCTTTCTATTCTTCTATGCGGTTGACCTTTTCATCTATGTTTACATAGCGCCCTTCTACAACGTAGTAATAGGATAGCCGCTCTAATTAATAGCCGCGGCGCATTAAGTCCCAGAGGTAGCTTTTATCAATTTGTCGATATTTGGCTAGTTTGAATCGTTTAGGCAGAAAAAGCGGTATCCGAAGCAGACCGACGAAGCGCCCCTTAACCACTTTCCAAATAGCTCGTTTGTTACCGCGGCGCCATAGAGTTCGGATAGTGTCTAAATCGCCCCGAACCAGCTTGGGCCACATGCGAAGCAGAATTCGAAACGGGAAATTTTTAACTAACAGGCCAGAGTTATTGCGAAATGTCATATAAAGCGAGTAGCCGGGATTGCGCCCGGAACTGACTGAGCCTATGTGATAGGCTCTAGCACCTGGCACCAAGTAATTATCCCAGCCCATAGCTACTGACCTGGCGGCCGCATCAACATCTTCCAGGTACATAAACATTGTCCTATCAAAAAAATCACTGAAGGGTTGGGCCTCGATATAAGTCCGGCTAATCAAGCAAGCCGCCGCGTTGGTACCAAAAATTTTCCTGGGTCCGATTTCTTTGGCAAAATAATGGCGCCAATTACCTTGTGTACCTTGGCCGTTACGCGAAACATAGATATGGGTCGAATCAATGATCTGTGGATTATTGTAGTCCAAGGTTGTGCCCTGATAAAAAGCCCCTTTTGGTTTCAAGTTGGCAAACTCAACTATTTTGCGAGTCCAGTCCGCTGCCAATCTAGCGTCGGTATTAAGCAAGCCGACATATTGGACTTTACCGTCTCCAAGAGCGGCCCGGATACCAATATTATTCCCTTCGGCGAAGCCCCGATTTTCTGGTTGAGCCAGTACCTCGACTTCGGGGAAGTTTTTCTTGACAAATTCAATCGATTGATCCGACGAGTTATTATCAACGTAAATAATTTTGACGTTTGGATAGGTTTGGTCTTGGATGGATTTAAAACAATCTGCCAGCAAATCCTGATTGTTCCAGCCGAGCACAACTATGGCTACAGTCTTAGTCGTGCTTGACTTCATCCATCTCTCCCCAGTTATCAAAATATGTTTTGGAATCTAATGTAAGGCTCAGCAACTGTTTGGTTGCAAAAACGCTGCCGCTCGTATCAAGCAGTCCTATAAATTCAAACGGGCTGTGGGCCCATAAAACATAGCGCCCATCTCCGTTCAACTTGTCATTTTTGTTTCTAATGTAGGTGTTTATAGTTGGCGCATTTCCATAATTGCCCTGGCCGTTGGCGAGAATTTTCTTTAGGACTTCGGTTCTTAAAGACACAATGTTGGTGGATAGATCGTCAACATTCCTGACCCACTCGGTTGAACCATAATAGGTATCCTCGGGCAACAGTCGTCCCTCAAATAGCTGCTTAGGGAAGCCGGCTAGGTTTGTTATCCCGCTGTCGATTATACGTTTATTGGAGCCGACTAAAATCGGCGCTGCCGCAAAATGTCTTGGATCAGCCGCAACGGCGGCCAACTCGGCCAGAGCATCATTAGTCACAGACAAAGCGGCGGCCTTTATGCAAATAGCGACCGGATGTTCTGCCTTAGCGACCGCTGCTGACCAGTAGTCAGCCACAGTATCGGGTAACATAGTAATTTTAGCTTTCGTCAAATCATCAGTGTCTTTGCTGCCGGCAAATTTTTTAAACCAGTCGCCAACAATTAGATGATAGTTTTGATAGTCAATGTCGGCCAACAACTTGTTCAGCCAGCGGGCACAGGCTTGGTATTTAGCCGGCGAAACCTTACCAAGTATGATCGTGAATTTGACCGGCGCGTAGGTCAGTTTATAAAAGCCCGGCTTGCCTTTTATCGGTTTCACCGAGGCATCGACTTTAATTCGCTTAAGATGCTGGGCAATCGCTCGCTGGCCAGCTGAAAAAACATAGGGTTTGTGAGATATATCTTGGGCAGTGGATGACTGTGCTGCCCGCCAGTGGTATAGCACCCGCGGTATGTGCCTTATGGTCGGCTGAAACTTGTCAATCAACCGCAGTAGAAAATCATAATCCTGAGCGCCATCGAAGGCCGGCCGCAGGCCACCAATTTTTCTGACTAAGTCGGCCCGAATAACAACCAGGTGGCTAAGATAATTAACATTCTCCATAAGATCTGGTGACCAATCCGGTTTGAAAAAAGGCGCGAAATAAAAGTCGTCGACTGATGTTATCTTATCCTCATCGCTATAGATTAACTCTGGCTTGGCCTCGGTTTGCAGTGATTCGACTACGCTATGCAAAGCACATGGGTGCAGCACATCATCATGGTCCAGAAAAGCAATATAGTCGCCGCGGCTGTGCCCGATAGCAATATTGGTATTGGCCGAAATGCCTTCATTTTTTTCAACTTCAACTACTTTGATGCGGCTATCAATCTGGGCTGTGTGGGCAGCCTCGCGGCGGCTATTTTGATCTGATGAAGCGTTAGCTAAAATCAGCTCCCAATTATCGTAGTGTTGATTGACGACCGAATAAACCATTTTTAAAAAATGATGGGTTGGCGTATTAAAAAGCGGCACGACAATGCTTATCAGCGGCTTATAGCCAAGCTCGCTGTCCACAAAACAGACTTCCTCGTTCTGGGTTGCCCAAGCGTTATACGGATGATCCGGCAATAAATTTTTATATTGGTCGTAATATTTTTTAGCAAACAGCAGAAGCGGCTTCGTTAACGTAAAAAAGAATTTGGCAATTTTAAACAGAATTGGGTGCTGTCTTAGCTGCATAATTAGACGCTCCTCTTCGGTCGCTCAAACATCAAAAAACAAAAAGCAAAAAACAAAGATTTGAACTTTGGACTTTGAAGTTTATCTGAACTTTGAACTTTGAACTTTGAAGTTTGCATCTTATCCTTTGCGGTAGGTTATGTTCATCTGTTGGTTAGGATGGGCCAGTGCGTGCGGCAGTTTGTGCCCGCCAATCATAAAGCGATGTAGATACTCAATCCGGTCATAAATAGTCTCAAAATCCGCACTTTCAATCGCCGCTGTAATTGTGTATTCGCCATCAGTGTAGACATTATCAAGCACGCATTCCATAACCATTTTCTGGCCGGTTCGCAAAGGTTTAGTTGCAAGCTTTAAAATTTGATTATTGGTGGCTAGCACGGTCAAATCCTCCTGATTTTGAAAAATAAAACCGACGGCCGGCGCCGGCAAGTCCTCTTTAGCCTTGAAAGTTATTCTAACACCGATTTTTTCCTGCGGACCAAAGGTATTTTGGGCTTTGTCGGTTTGCGGCTCATATGTTTCGGTTTTGGTAATTACCGCCGCTTGGTTGCCTTGACGCTTCTTTTTAAGAATTGCCTTATTGTCGGTTGACAACCTTTCCTCGGCTGAGCGTAGATTTAGAGTTTCGTACATACCCGCAACTTCATCCGGCTTGCCCTGACCGATAATTTCGCCATCATTAATTAAGATAGCCCGGGTGCAAAAACGCCGGATAGCCGCCATGTCATGCGACACAAAAACGATGGTCCGTCCTTGTTTCTTCAGATCAAAGAAGTAGTTATAGCACTTTTTCTGAAAATCCAAGTCGCCCACAGCCAAAACTTCATCAATCAACAGAATATCGGACTTGGCCTGTATGGCAATCGAGAAGGCCAGCCGGACTTGCATACCCGACGAATAGTTCTTAAGTTTTTGATCCATGAATTTGGATAATTCGGCAAATTTGACGATAGCCTTGTACATGGATTGCATCTCTTTACGATTAAAACCTAGTAGCGCCCCATTTAGAAAAACGTTCTCCCGACCAGTTAGTTCCGGATTAAAACCGACGCCTAACTCGATGAAGGGTGTTAGTTTACCCTTAACGCTAACCGTGCCGGCCGTCGGCGTGTAAATACCGGCCAGTAATTTAAGCAAGGTGCTCTTGCCGCTGCCATTACGGCCAACTATGCCGAAAAACTCACCTGCCTGAACTTCGAAAGATACGTTCTTTAGAGCTTGCTGTAGTTCATAGGTTCGCTTACGGCGGAAAAAATTAATGAATAATGATTTTACAGATGTCTGGCGCTCATGCGGCAACTTAAAAGTCTTACTCAGGCCACTCACTCTAATAGCTACGTTATCACCCATAAAAACTCTCCTGAGTGGCAAAATTCAAACACCAAACACCAAACATCAAACTTCGCATTTGAGGTCCGACCTTGTAAAAAGATAAGTAAAATCTGGTGATTTTGCCTAAAATCTCTTTGCTTTTTGCAAGGTCGGACCTCCCATAAAGAGGTTTATTTGAAGTTTTATCCATCTTAGACGTTCTCCGCAAAGAATTTAGATTGGCTGCGGAAGTATTTAACGCCAGCTATGAAAACCAAAACTACAATCACAAAAGGTACGAACTTATACCAGCCGCCGTGAAAAACTTGATAAATTGTCCGAGTCTCATGCGTTACAACCGAGTAGCGTAAGTCCTGGATGCTTTGAGCCATCGGATTTATCATAATTAGTTTTTGAAAGGTTTGATTGGTTATCAAAGCCAGCGGATACAAAATTGGCGTTAGATAAAAGCCGGCTTGCAGAACGACTTCCCAGATGTAGTTAACGTCTCGGTATTTAACATAAGCCGCCGACAACAGTAGCGACAAGCCCACGGCAAATACATAAACCTCTAAAAGCAGCAGTGGTGCCCACAAAGCGGTTTTCAAAAGATCAACGTCATTGATGATCAAAAAGAACAGCACTACCAGCAAGTTCAGAAACAGGTTAATTAGGGCCGAGACGCTGCTGGAAAGAATAATAATCCAGCGAGGAATACTGATTTTGCGTATTAAATCGCCCCGCTCAACGATTGAGCTCAGACTACGGGTGGTCATCTCCAAGAAAAAATTCCAGACCACAATGCCAAGTAGCAAATAAACCGGAAAATGCGGTACGCCTTCGCCGATTTTGATAAATTTAACGAATACCAGGTACAGAATCAAAAAAAGTAGCAGTGGGCGCAGCAGCGACCAAGCATAGCCCAAAGCTGAGCCCTGATAACGCAGTTTAAAGTCAGTTCTGACCAACTCGGCCAAAAGTGCCCGGTTCTGCTTGGAAAAGACATGCCTAATCATTTAGTTATCTATAGTTTATCCCGTTGGAACCTTTAAGTGTATCGTTTTTAGCCAAAATTAACAATATTAAATAATATATAGATTATTTGGTCAATTTAGATTACAGTAGTTAGTAATGAAAGTAGCTACGGTAGTGCTTAATTGGAACGGAGCCTCGATTATTGAGCCGACCCTTCGTTCACTTAAAAACCAGACGATTGCTACTGAAATTGTAGTCGTTGACAATGCTTCCACCGATAATTCGGTTGAATTGATTGAGAAAAAGTTTGCCGATGTAACACTTTTAAAAAATCGGACTAATCTGGGTTTTGCCGGCGGCGTTAACACTGGAATTAGATACGCGCTCGATAAAGGCTTTGACTATGTTGCCCTGCTGAACAACGACGCCGTTGCCGAAAAGAACTGGCTAAAGCACTTGGTTGAAGCTCTCGACAAGGATTCAAAAGTCGGCATCGCGACTTGTAAATTCCTGCGCACCGATAAAAAAACAATCGATAGCACCGGAGACTTTTATACGATTTGGGGATTGCCTTTTCCGCGCGGCCGCGATCAAGAGGACAGCGGCCAGTTCGACAAGCCGGAAATGGTTTTCGGCGCCAGCGGCGGAGCTAGTCTGTACCGAGCAAAAATGCTCAAACAAATTGGTTTGTTTGACGAGGATTTCTTTGCCTACTACGAGGACGTTGATATCAGCTTCCGCGCCCAACTAGCCGGCTGGAAAGTAGCCTACGTGACCAAGGCCGAAGCTTACCATATGCTTGGCGCCACTAATCAGCAGGTTAAGGGCCTGGCCACTTATCAAACTCTTAAGAATCTGCCGCTACTACTTTGGAAAAATGTGCCGTGGGCACTAATGCTCAAAGTTTATCCACGGTTTGTAATTGCTTGGTGGGCTATTGGCTTCAGTGCGCTGCATCGAGGCCAAATATGGCCATTTGTGAAGGCTATTGTGGTTGGGGGGCTTCTTTGGCCAAAGAAGCTTTGGCAACGCCGCAAAATTCAAAAAAACCGCCAAGTTTCGATTGAACACATAAGTTCGATCATCGACCACGACTTACCGCCTAACGCCCGCAAGTTGCGCCGATTGCGCAACTTCGTTAACCGATAACCGTTATCCGGTAACCGTTTATTTATCAGTAAGCTCAAGCAATTTTCAATTCAGTTACCACCATTTACAATGCCCCCGATGAATGCTGCAAGGCCGAGCCTTGCAAAGGAGGAGATATGCCTACAAGAAATCGCGTGAAAATTTATGTTCCGGAATCTTACTATCATGTCTATAATCGTGGGGTTAACAAGAGAAGTATTTTTATCGATGATAAAGACTACGCTGTTTTTCTAAATCTGTTCAAAAGATATCTCACAGATGGATCGTTAGATCGATTCAAAAGACACTATATAAACTTATCCTCTGAAGTAAAGTTATTAGCCTTTTGTCTAATGCCTAATCATTTTCACTTATTGATCTACCAAAATAATGCATCCGGGATGACAAATCTCTTGCAACGAGTTTTGACCAGTTATTCCATTTACTTCAATAAAAAATATCGCCGAGTTGGGCCATTGTTCCAGGATATCTACAAAGCCAGTCGCATAAGTTCTGACGACTATCTACAGCATATATCTCGATATATCCACCTTAACCCTAAGAATTGGAAGAATTGGGAGTTTTCGAGCCTACCCTTTTACCTAGGTACTAAGCAAGCCGAGTGGTTAAATCAAAAACCTATTTTAGATTTATTCAAAAATGAAGAAGAGTATCTTGAATTCGTAACTGATTATGAAGACTACAGACAATCGCTGGAAGAAATAGAGTCTGAACTTGCTGACCACTAGCTCTTGCAAGGCCGAGCCTTGCAAAGTGTCACGTATTAGCGGCTACCGGACAAGTGGTTACTGCACGGAAAGTGGTTAGCGGCTAGTGGATAGCGGATCTAGGGGTGGGCTTCTACGTAGCTGACGTAAGAATCGATAATTTTATCGGTAGTTGATTCCAGCCTTCCAAAATCGGATGCCTTGGCGCTAAGAGTCAGATAATCGGTTTGGTTAGCCCGTGGTACGACATGCATGACGCTTTTATAAAGTATTTTATTGTCAGTTCGCTCATAGCGTATTCTAACAGCTTCCAGTTTACCAACTTTGGTAACTGCTTTTTCGGTAACTTTAATACCCGGAATTTCTTTGCTTAGAAAATCAGCTATCTGATTAGGCAGATCCGATACTTTAACGTTTTTATCAAGTGGGCCCTTAACCGCCCGCCAGACAAAAATACCCGTCGGCTTGGTGCTGCTAAGCTTTAAAATGACGTTGGCGGTCTTGTCCGCATCACTTAGGGCGAGCGAGGACCAGTTACCTGGATAATTGACAGAAGTGCCTTCAACTGTAGCGGTTTTTGTCTGATCAGCGTTCGGCACCTTATCTTCCTTCAAGAAAAACCACCAACCCATCACACCTAAAACTATAACAAAGCCTATAATTAGGACCTTTTTAGAACGCCATAAAGGATCGGGACGACGATGCGGTGGCTTGCTGGGGGCGTGAGCCGGTGCTGGTGGTCTGGCAGCTGAAGTTGGCAGTGGATTGGAACTCTTAGCAGGCCCCTGTTCAGGGGTGGTATCACTATTCATGTAAGGTATATATTAACGTCTTTAGATTGAACAATCAACCTGTTGTAGTCGATTTTACCCAAATTGCACCTATTGTTGCTTGGACACGAAATCGGCAAAGTCTTTGGAAAGTTTTCCGCTGTCACCTTCTATTTTAGAAAAATCGGCCTGTTTTGCCCTAGCCGTAAGATAAAAGGTCTGATTTAGGGTAGGCATGACGGTCATTACATTTTCAAAATTTACATTATCTTTACTGACTTGTTTGTAGCGGACCACTATGGCGTCGTAGCTACCAAGCTTGACGACTTCTTTGCTGACTATGGTAACGTTCTGAGCCTCTCGAGCGAGGGTATCGGCAATTTGGCCCGGCAGCGCTTTAAAGTCGACATCTTTTTGCAGCTTACCAGTGATGGCTCTGATTATAAGAGATGATTCCGGGTTAGTTTTCTTTAAGCGTAAGATAATTCCGGCTATTTTATCGGCATCGGTTAATTTAACCGTTTGCCAGCCTTCAGGGTATTTAAAAGACACCGAG
>MGCU01000025.1:14575-73840 GCA_001790525.1 Candidatus Saccharibacteria bacterium RIFCSPHIGHO2_12_FULL_47_16b | reverse complement strand
GGTCTAACCTCCATGAAATTTTCAGCCTATTTTATCGTTTCGGCGGTTGCTCTGGTGCCGCATGCTCTCATTTGGTACTACTTCTCGCTCCGGGCCGACGATCCTGTTTCATTTATTGCTTTGACGGCTTTAATAACCTTTTTGCTTTCAATGGTTTTTATTTTCTTCGCCTGGGTTGGTATAAAAATGAGAGCTAGGAAAAGTTGATATGGCTAGAAGCGTTAACCCTTTCAGGTGGCCACTAAATAGAGAGGTGCAAACATCGCAAGATCAAAATCGCTTTATATTGCAGACTGTCCAGCCGGCCTTGGCGGGATTGATGGACGGCTCGGTCTCGACGCTGGCACCGATTTTTGCGGCCGCCTTTGCCACCCGCAATCCACATATAGCCTTTTTGGTCGGCCTGTCAGCGGCCATCGGCGCGGCCATTAGTATGGCCTTTGCCGAAGGTTTAAGTGATGATGGCCGGCTGACCGGTCGTGGCCATCCTTTCCGGCGGGGCGTCATCATCGGCCTGATGACTTTTCTGGGTGGCATCTTCCACACAGTGCCGTTTTTGATGTCAGATCTTGATGTGGCACTAATCATTGCTTATTTGGTTGTCGGCATTGAACTAATCACCATTGCCTACATCCGCTATCGCTACTTCCAAATGCGCTTTTGGTTGTCGGTTTTACAAGTGATTGTGGGAGGCGGTTTAGTCTTTCTAGCTGGCATATTGATCGGCGCCGCCTAAACTCCATAATTTCTGTATGTATCTTGCGTGTCCATAAATTCAACATATGTCGTAATTGTGGACACGGTCTAAATAGAATAAGCGGTTTGTATCTTAAATTTGGTATCCATATTTTTAACCCCAGCACCAATATCTTGATATTTCGAAATAGAATTATTCATTCTTTTCTCCATTCAGGATTTGGTGCGGGGCAGGCATATGTTATTTTTGTGGACATCCTAGGCGGAAACTAATTGCAAAACTGCCAGCGCCACAACTGGCACCGTCATGTCATCAAGACCGAACAGGCTAAAATTGTCCAAGGCTGTTAGGATCGGTGGCAGAAACAGTAAGATAATCCCATAATCCGTAAATCTGATACTATCGCTCACAAATAACAGTCCTATGCCTAAGATACTTAGGGCTGATAGCCAAAAGGTCATGGTGCCAATGATCGTCTTAGTGTAGCCAAAAACTTGGTAGCGAAAGTGACTACCATAACGTTCGCCAATAACTGCCGCCAGGCCGTCAGCAATGGCCATATTTAAGACCGCCAGCGCAAAAAATAATTTGTTAGTGGTCAGTAAAGCGCATAAGCCAATGCCGATTGGGAAGAAATATTCGCCGTATGTCCGACGCATGATACCAGCCTTATCGTGGACAAAAGTATGTATCTGATTTATCACCCTGCCAGCTAGTAAAATCAAACATAGAACTTGAATCTGCCGCCAGCTTAGTAACCATGGCCAAAAGGCCGCAAACGTGCCGACCGATATATGGACAAACTTGCGATTGTATTCGCCTTTTAAAATTTTTGCCCGCCATAAAATTTCATCAACTACGACTATTGCTAAAATTCCAAGTACGACTAATGCAAACGCAAGCATTACCGATATTGTATCCTACTCTGTTAAAATCAGATGAAAGCGGGGATTGGCGCAGCCCGGTAGCGCGCACCGTTCGGGACGGTGAGGTCGGCGGTTCAAATCCGCCATCCCCGACCATTTATCAAGGTTCGATTAATTTACGATAAACGGACATGTCATTAAACATATTCGGACAGCTTGTGGAGCCAATTCATGGTGCCGGCTCGATTGTCAAGCAATCAACTAAAACACTCGTCAAAGACCCGCACATAATTCTTTACCCTTACCTGGCGGTAATTTTCATATTGCTAACTTCACCGCTGGTAAGTGCTCTTGTGCTCTCGCTGTGGCGTAATGTCGGACAGCCGCAAATTATCGGCCAGGTTGTTCAGGCAGCTCCAAGTACTTTTCTGCCTCGACTTGGTTTGGTTACTTTCTCTGTCTTCTATACATTATTTATTACATCACTTTTTATTTGTGCTGTTTCGGCCAGCACGCTGGCTAGGCTGGAAGGCAGATCAGTACCACTCTTTTATGGAGTGAGCTTCGTGGTTCGCCATTTTTTCAGAGTCGCTAAATTCGCCGTTTTGGCTATTTTCTTTTTTCCGTTAGGCTTAATTGCTCAGCGCCATCGGTTTAAAACTATTCACGGTGGGCTCGAAGCCATTGCCAGTTCTTTTTCATTGAGTATGGCCCAAATTGCACCGGCTATTATTGAGGGGCATAGTGGTGTCATCAGCACCGTTAAGCACTCGCTCGACACTCTTGGCCATTTTTGGAAGGAAAGTATCGTGATCCGACTGGGCACACTTGCCGGCATACTTTTTTTGGGTTCATTAAGTTTTTTACCAAAACTGGTTGAGAATTACTGGTTTGATGGCCCAACCGCCCAGGCCGTTGGCTGGATAGTTACAATACTGCTTGGCGTTTCCAGCTACGTTGTATTACGAGTTATTAGCACTGTCTTTACTACTACTCTCTACCACCGCGCCAAACAACAAAATAAATAATCTTACAGCTTAGCGAGTGGTGAGCTTACCCACGCACCAGAAAGCCTCGAACTTTAGTTCAGGTATCAGTGCTAATTCTGGCTTTCGGTGCGGGGTTCCGCGCTCCGAAATCCGCCAAGCTGAAGTAACGGACTTGAGTCCGTGGAGCGCTTCACTTGACTTGGGCTCTTACTAAGAAAATGAAGCCAGTGCTCAAAATCGCCCAAAGCCAGCCGGCTGCAGTGCCGAAGCCAATAACAATAATTGGCACAAAAGTACCGCTCAAAGACAAGCCAAAAAATAAAATTTGATCTTTGATAATTTTGGTCTGGCCGCTTGGCGTCTGCCAATCGGGATAAATCCGGACAACTTCTTTCCTAACCACTCGACCTAAATAGACGCGGTAGCCGATAAACAAAAGCGCCAAAGCCGCCACCGTTGATATTACAAATAAAACGACAGCACTTGCGAAATCGAAATTAAAGACTTTATCCAACCACAAAACTAAAACCGTGCCCAGAGCGCCGGCCGCCACATCGGCTAAGGCATTTTCAACATCCTCAACAATGCCAATATAGGCTTCCCAAAGTTCGTACACAAAATAAACAAGAATAGCTAATGATAAAAATACGGCCGACCGCCAGCCACTCATTACGCCAAGCCAGCCGCCGGCAATTCCGGTAGCGACATGAGCTATAATCCAGGCATCAGCCAGACGACCATGGCCGTAACGCCAAAGAATCCACTTCTCGGCCGGTATCTCAAACCTAATTTTTGTTTTTAGCATAAGCCCATACTAACATTAGTTTCTAAGGATCAACTTTGAATGGTGCTATGAATTAGCCAACAAAAAATAGTTATTTAAGCCTGGAGCCCAAAACCGGTGTTAACTACGAGGACTTTTTCTTCCGGTCGGACCAAGCCACGTTGAAAATGATTAATGTAAAGTGCTAGCCCGGCTGCGCCTGATGGTTCAGCCGGTATACCGTAGGCGTTTAATAGGCCGTAGGCACTGACTATGTCCGGTTCTGGAACTTTAACGATTGAAGAGCTATCGCCACCTAAGGCTAAACGCGTCGTTGTTGATGTGTCCTCATTGGTATAGAGAGCGAAAGGCCGGCATGGTGCAAATAACTTATCGGCAATAGTGCTGGCTTCTGCAGGTTCAGCGCCAAAAATATCAATCGTCACCACATCAGCAATTGGCACCTTAAGTCGAGGGTCGCGCCGGCCTTCAACTTCGTTACGGACCGACCTGACCTGCCATGTCAGGTAATTTTCCATCAGTCTACCTGAACCATATGGTAAATAAATTCGGTTGGGGCTTAAATTAAACGCTTCGTGAACATGCCAATCATAAAAAACTGACCATGGTTCAATCGGCTTAATAGAAGTTATATCGATGCCGCCGGGATTATTAGTTGATAATCTTATTGTTTCTGGGTCTAGCGGCTGTGATAAATCGGCTGAATAAATATCGGCCCGCAATTCTAAAAGCTTTTCTAATACCCGGGTATTAGTTTTATTACCGATCAGTAATTTTGGCGGCGGTAAATCATAAACTTCGAAGCAATTAGCCAAAGCTCGACCTTCGTTACCGGCAGTAATGACCGAGAACCGAGGTACTGGAATGGTTTCCAGCTCTTTTTTAGTCAGTAAACCGGCGCGGATTTTAGTCATCAGGCTGATCGCAAAATCTCGATAGACGGTGGCGATTTCCCAAGCAGCCCGGTCCTTAATAGTGCCTGTTGGGTTACTCATTCTATCAGCCTCATTCTTTACAAATACCCGGCCAAGGCCTTCAGTCGAAAGATCGAGTTCTATAACTGGCGTGGGCCGCCATTCTGGCAATTCTGGGTCATCAGAGAAGACGGGTATGTTTTCAGACCAGCGTCGCACCATCTCGTAATCAAGACATTGAGGGTACGGGATTTCTTTGAGGATTTGCCGATCGCAATTTAATAAGGCTGGACTTTCCCATCCATTGCTATTTGACATAAAGATGATTTTATCATCTTTTTGGATAAAAATCAATACCTTAGCAGGGTGGTCGGGGAGACAGGATTTGAACCTGCGACCCCCGCGTCCCAAACGCGGTGCGCTACCAGACTGCGCTACTCCCCGGGCAGATTAATTATACCTAAGCTAATACCTTTTGTTTGATGATTTCGATTAGCTTTGGAAAGCGCTTATATTTAGGGTCGATGTGGGAAGAAAAGTGTTGTTGACCCGGCAGTAAAATGAACTCGGCTTGGAGTTGTTCTGCTATCCATTTCGCTCCATCAAGCGGACAATAAGGGTCATTATCGGAATGAACAACGATAAATTTTTCGGCTTTATTTTTAATCTTCTCAAAATCGAATTTAACATCTACTCCTAGCAAATCTTCCCTGCCGAGATTACCGCGAAAAGTACCAACTAAAATAGCCGTGCTGACTTTGACGTTTTTGGGCAAAGTCTGAAGTAGCCCTAAAATAGCCACCGAGCCTGACGAGTGACCAACTATCAAATTGTCACCAAAGTCCCAGTTACTGCCAAGCAGAAACTTATTGTAGCGCTCGATGTTTGGCGCGTCGGCGCCCGGCAGGTCAGGGACATAAACTTCATAGCCAAGTTTCTCAAGTTCGAGTTTAACGTACGGGAACCAGCCGTTCTGGCTAGAAGAACCGGTGCCGTGAAGAATAAGTGCTTTCATAATTCGAACTCATAAACTGTGGCATTGGACATTCTATCTAGAATATACATATGATTCAGCGGTAGATTTTGGTGCATAACTCTTAAGACACGGCTGATACCCCCGTGACTAACTAACACTATTTTGGTCTCCGGCCTTTTTTTAAGCCAATCAAGCCCTTTAACAGTACGATCGTACATTGATTCAGCGGTCTCGGCACTTTTATGCAAAGTGTTAGCCCTAGCAGCTTCAAGGTACTCATCATTGGATTTATTTGAATGAATACCATAAGCCCGTTCAATAAAATCATCCCTAATGACGATTTCAGACAAGTCATAGCCGACGATCTGAGCAATTATTTTGGCAGTTTCGTGGGCTCGAATTAAAGATGAACTGACGATTAGTTCAACATTTTTGTTTTTTAAATCGTGCCCGGCTTGTTTGGCTTGTTCTCGTCCACCCGCGGTCAAGGGCGAGTTCAGCTCCTTACCGGCGGCTAATCCGGTGGCGTTGGCTTCACTTTCACCGTGCCGGACAAAGTAAATTGTTTTCATCTTTCTAATAATACAAGTAGCCTGAACTTGGATGAAGCGCAATAGCTATTACTATTACTAAAGGAGCCATCAAAATCTGAGGGACTTGAGCTAACCGAGGGAGAGGCTAGTGAAACAAAAGGTGAATCGAGCACAAGCTCTGCTCTGCGCGCAGATTCCCTTTTGGCAAGCGAAGACTCGACCATCGCTTTAGCGAACCGTCCCGAAGATTTTTCGGTGGCGAGCGCTACTTGGCGTATTCGATGGCTCGGGTTTCGCGAATGACGTTAACTTTGATGGTTCCCGGATACTGCAAAGTAGACTCAATTTTGTTGGCAATATCACGAGCTAATCTAATGGCATGCAGATCGTCGATCGCTTTTGGCTGAACAATGACCCGAATTTCGCGGCCGGCGCTGATGGCAAAGGCTTTGTCAACGCCTTCGAAACTGGTGGCTGTATTTTCCAAGTCTTTCATGCGCTCGACAAAACCTTCAGCGCTGATATTGCGGGCACCGGGGCGAGCGCCAGAAATGGCATCGCAGACCCGAACAATCAAAGCCTCCAGCGTGGTGGCTTCCATATCGTCATGGTGCTGCTCGGCAGCCAAAGCCACTTCTTCGGGCGCACCATACTTACGCAGCATTTCGCCGCTAATGTGGTGGTGCTTGCCTTCAACTTTATGACTTAAAGCTTTACCAAGGTCGTGGGTTAGGGCAGCGTATTTGGCTGTTTTGGTATCGGCGCCCAGATCTTCGGCCAAAACGCCAGCCAAGTGGGCTAGCTCAATGCTGTGACGAAGCACATTCTGGCCGTAGCTGGTGCGGTATTTCAGCTCGCCTAAAAGTTGCAAAATTTCTTTAGGCACGCCGACTAGGCCGACTTCCCGGGCGGCATCTTCGCCGGCATGGACAACTTCTTTTTGAACCTGTTTTTGGGCTTTTTCTACAACTTCCTCAATTCGGCCGGGATGAACCCGGCCGTCTTTAAGCAGCATTTCCATAGCTTGGCGGGCAATCTCCCGCCGCACCGGATCGAAACTGGAAAGCACCACCATGCCCGGCGTCTCATCAACCAAAATATCGACGCCAGTCGCTCGCTGCAGGGCCTGAATATTCCGGCCTTCTTTGCCGATGATCCGGCCCTTCATTTCCTCGTCTTCCAGCTTGACAGCTGCAACCGTCCGCTCGGCCGTAACTTCGGAAGCCATCCGCTCCATGGTTGAAGCCAAAATCATGGCCGATTTTTCTTCGGCATTTTCTTTGGCATCGTTTTGGAGTTTAACGACTAAGCCTTTGAGATCCTCCTTAACGTCGCGTTCGGTCATTTGCATTAATTTTTCGGCCGCTTCAGCCTTAGAAAGCTTGGCGATTTTTTCCAGTTTTTCCTGCCCCTTAGCCCGAATCTCACGAATTTCGTTTTTGAGAGCTTCTACCTCATTTTCGGCTTTCCGCAGACCTTGGCCACGCTTGTCTAGTTCGTCAAGTTTTTTATCGAGCGATTCCTGACGATCTATTAATTTCTGTTCCAGTTCTTTAAGTTCGTTGCGTCTTTTGGTTTCTTCTTTGCGAGCCTCGTCAACCCGCCTGTCGGCTTCTTCTTTGGCTTTGGCAATTGTTTCCTCGGCCTCCTTTTTTGCCTTAGCCAGTTCCTTCTTGGCAATTTCTTCGGCCCTACCGCCTTGGCGACGAACATAATAAACACCGCCCCCGCCACCAACTATAAGTCCGGCTATTGCCAGTACAATAGTTAGTACATTCATGCTTCCTCCTGTTCCGAGCTCTAAGGACTTTAGACAGTCACTATCACTTCTTTAGTCTGTTAAGTCCTATGAGCTAAAATCGATCAAAATTGATTAAATCTAAAAGGATTATCCAACCAAACAGAAAATCCTAACATAATAATAAATCGATAAAGTTGGCTGGTCAAACGATTTTTGGTCTATTTCTTGGTTTTGGTGATGTTTGCCGGGCGGCCATAATGTGGCAGCGCGATTTTGTCGTTTTGGCCGACCTGTAACTTCCTAATACCATCCGAGGTCCAGTTCTTGCCAGTGCTGGCTACAATTGGAATAGCTCCGCCGTAGGCCAAGGAATTGGCTACCGTCAGGCCGATTCGCAGTCCGGTAAAACTGCCCGGCCCTTTAAAAACCACGATACCATCTATATCCTTCAATTGAATACTTAACAAGTTAAGTATTTGTCGTAGTTCCTTGTGAATTGTTTTGGTCAGCTGTCTATGTGCTGGCCATTTTTTGTAATCAATTTTTTTGGAATCTTCAAATAGGCCTATTTCGGCTTCCGGCTTGTCGGTTCTAATTGTCAGGATGGTCATGGCCGATTGGCGGCCCACTGCGTCTTCAATTTCTTAAATAAATTAATCTTGGTTTTGGTCTCCGGGTAATGAAAGATGATTTGGCGGTCATCCTCTTTCGCGGCAACCGGTTTGAATTCGACGGTTATTCTCCTTTCCGGTAAAACATTTAAGACAATACCTCCCCACTCCACCACGGTCACAACCTGACGTTCTTTGAGCGATTCAAGCAGTTGAGCGCTCATAGCATCGGCATCGTCCAGGCGGTAAAAATCAAAGTGATGGATTTTAGTCCCGGCTTTAGCTTTATAAACATTATTTAAAGTAAATGATGGGCTGGTAACAATGTCTTTACTTCCCAAACCACGAGCTAAACCGCGCACGAAGGTAGTCTTGCCACCGCCCAAATCGGATGATAGTTCGATGACTATGGGCGGTTTGAGATTCTGCCCCAATAGCTCGCCGAGTCGCTCGGTAGCGGCGGAACTGGTAGAGACGGTTTGCCAGGTCATGACGGTATTCATATATAGCATATGCTACCGCGGCTGAACCTACGGCGGCAAGCACTAACGGATGCAAACCAGCTGGTCTACCGGCGGCAGACTGGCCGGTCGAAGTTGAGGCGCCTTTGACTTGGCCGACGCTACTCGTCTTATTAGTCGACGACTGTTTGTTCGAGCTCGATCCGGCAGTAGTTGCTTCGTTAATAACATTAGCCTGATTTGGTGTAACAGTTTTGGTCCAGTACCACTTTGAGTCAGCCAACGCCCAGCTTTGACCTTCGCTGGCCTTACCATAGCTATCCGACTGACTGATAACATTGCCGGAAGGATCTATTAATCGAACTTGGCTGCCGGAATTGGATAACGTCAAATTAGTGTCGGCCGAATAAAAAGTGGTGAATGACTTTGGCGGCAATATCGTGCCGTTTGGGAAAGTATAGTTGCGTAGACTAGTTAAGCCGGTTTGCAATTTATAGCCGCTCAGATCAAAAGCCGCGTCATTGGGATTATAAACCTCAACGAATTCATCTTCGCTGTCGGTTTGCGGCTCGGCCGGATTTGGCAATAGTTCCTTAATTAGTGCCGCCGCCAGGCCAAGGTTACTGCCTAGGCCATAACCGGTCTCCGGGCTGTTAATAAACGAGGCTGGCGGTGGTGTACCAGGCGGCAGGGGCGAACCGGGATTAACCGGTCCAGGCGTAGGCACGCCCGAGATAACAACATTAAGCTGGCAAGGATTACTTACATCTTGATCGGCTTTTTGCCAGTGATATGACGCGCCGTCATGATAGCGATAGTAAGCATTATTGGGCGCCGAACTATTGCTTGGCACACTGCTTATCATGCCAGCAGCGCTGTTAGCACCACTGCTCCAACTGACGGCATCGCCGGCTGTCTGAACCAAGATACCGCCTACCAGGTTAACTTGGACGACTTCCAAAAAACCGCCCGAATCATTAAGGCTAAGATTGAGTTTGTTAGTAACGGCTGCTCCACAAGTGGCACCGCCGTTAGCTGATAGCAGTACTGTTTGGTTATTGCCTAGGCTGACTGCCGGTAATTGCTGGGTCGAACTACTGACATTTGGCGCTAGCGGGTTAAGATTATTAAAAACGTATAGCCAGTACTTGCTTAAGTCACTGATCGCCGAGCCGCTGTTGTTATAAAGCATGACAAATTCCGAGCCAGTCATTTTGATTTCGGCCAGGCTCAAACCGGCAGGGACAGCTAAGGCAGGCGGGTCAAGTGCCGCGACCCGAGCTGGCATTAGCCAAACAAGCATAAGAAATATTGTTATATAATATTTATTCATATTAATCCAATTATCCGCAGGTACTAGCGCCTGTCAATTGCTCATGGTTATAGTGGCTACGCTCACGCTCCGCCTTATAAGACACCCCTTCGCGGTTTCTTATCCTCGCCGGGTGCGGAATGAATCCGGCACTCGGGAGATTTTCCGGAGAACAATTGGCTACTTTAGCGCCCTAAAACGGAGTAAAATAATGCTAATGCTTCAATTAAGCAAATCTCTTACCAATGTACCAATTATCAGTCTGCGGCTGGGCGGACCAGTAGCCATAGCGGTTGAGCCAATCCTCAATCCGCATAACCTCAAAGTTCTTGGCTGGTGGTGCAAATCACCTGGTTCTAACGCTTTGCATATACTTTTAGTCGAAGATGTGCGGCAAGTTACGCCCAGTGGTTTAGCGGTTAATGATGAGTCCGAACTAAGTTCGCCGAACGAACTTATCCGGCATAAACCAGTTTTAAATTCTCATTTTGAATTGATCGGTAAAGAGGTAAAAACCAAAAGACACAAGCTCGGTAAAGTTAGCGACTATTCGTATGAGACCAATAGCATGCTGGTTATTAAACTGTATGTCGCCCGGCCGCTAACCAAGCTTTTTTCTGCTGAAGATACATTAATAATCGACCGCACGCAGATAATCGAAATCACCGATCATTACATTTTGGTCAAAGACACTGACGTCAAAGTGACCGAGGAAGAAATGGCGCCAGCCACCGAAGCCGCCCCAGCCGCCTAGGCAGGCTATTCTTCTGGTTCGTTTTTGGCGAGTTGGCTTTTGATTAAATCCCAGCTAAAGCCTTGAGCAACTAAATACTGTTTGAGCTTTTGAAGGTCGTTACGATAGCGCGGTAGTTTGCGCTTTTTGGCAATCACTGTCCTTAGGCGACCGACTTCATCGCTGGCTTCTTGGCTCATTATTTCCTCGACTATTTCCCTGTCGATGCCTTTTTTGAAAAGTTCAGAGCGGATAGCCCGGTTGCTTTTGCCGCGCCGGCTTAAAAGTTCGATTAGCCATTGGCTAAATTTCTGTTCATCCAGATAGCCTCTGTCTGAAAATTGCTTGATCAAATCTTCCGCGAATTCCGCTTCGGCTTTTTTGCGGTACATGTAATCTTTAAATTCGCGGATGGAGCGCGGCCTGTTCAAAACCCATTCCACTGCCCTGGCCCGTAGTTTGCCGTCGGCTGAAAGTTTTTTGAGTCGCTTAACATCGGCTCCATTAAGTTCATCATCTTTTTTTAGTTTTTCCTTTAATAGTTCGTCAAGACTTAGCGAAAAACTGTATTTGCCATCTACAAAAATGCTTACTCTCTCAGGATTTTTAACCTGTGCTTTGACAGCCGTTATCTTCATTTCAATTGCGTAATTAAGAAAATCATTAAACCAAACCAGAGTAGTTCAATATATATGCCTTTTTGGAATTCTTTCCATTGTATCCACCAGTGGAACCTAGATATCGGATCGATACCGGTTTTATCATTTTTCTCCAGGTTTTTGCGGTAGAACCACCAAATCCCGTCCGGGCCGGCAGCCACGGCCATGCAACTAAAAACTAGCCAAAAATGATCTTTAAAAATTATTAATAATGCCACAGCTAAAATTGCTGCAATTGTTAGATCGACGGCCACTATTTTGAAGTACTTTTTAAAAACGAATTGGCCGGGCGGCACGCCAGAGTGCGGAATAGCATCGAGTGCAAAATGCGACGCAAAAGCCAATGGGATAGCTAGCTCCGGCCTTTTAACCGCCAACGCGATTGCCGCGCCAGTTAAAGCATGGTTGGTGGCTGTCACCTGTTAAGTCTAACAAATCTAGATGAGGCGCGGAGGATGGACTTCAAACTCCAGCTCCCTTTCTGGTTCTGCGGCAGCTCCTGCCTCCCTAAGGGGTGCCAGCGGGATCGTTGGAGAACGATCAGGTCCACCTCTGGGAGGATGAGGCCGATCAGGCGGCTCTGGGGTCGAATCGCCGAGATCTTCGGCAGTTGGTCCAAATTCGTCAATTTTGAGGCCTTTTTCATAATCAGTCTGGTATTTCAGCGCGGTGAGTCGGAATGGTTCAAGTTCGTCAGTTTTAACAACATACGCTTCTTCGTCATGAGCTAAAAAGACTAGGTCAACCAGCGGATCTCCGGCACGCCGGCCGGCTTTGAATAAATCTATCCGCCGGCCATCTTGATTGGCGGCTCGCTGACCTTCAAACAGCTTAGTATGAAAGTTGACGATAGAAACCAGAGCCCCCTGAGGCGATGCTTCAGGATCACTAGGTAGCATTTTGTATCTACCGACATGCTGAGGTAATTCCGCTGCCTTGACGTTAATACTGAAAGAGTCTAGACGGCGTTCCTTTTCGCCTCTTCGTCCGCCTCGCCACTCCATCTTAAGTCGGCGGTGCGTAATAGGCAGTGAGGCAAATCGTACTACATTGTCAGGCTCAGGAAGATCTGGATCAAAGATCCGCGAGGGATCTATATAGCCAACATCCGTATCGCTATATGCTCTGACTAATTGAAGACCTCTTGCGACCCTCAAACCACGACTTCCCGGCCCAATAACAGCTTGAAAAGTTTCAATTTTAACTCTGTTTATGGGCATACTACTCGGTTTTTTCGGCGGCGGCGCGGGTCTCGGTGATGATTTTGTCAAAGACTTTGGGGTTGGCGCGCAGGAATTTTTTGGCGGCTTCGCGGCCTTGAGCGATTTTTTCGCCCTTGTATTCGTACCAGGCGCCGCTTCTTTCGACCACACCGTGAGTGGCGGCCAGATCCAGGACATCACCAGCTTTAGAAATACCTTCGTTGTACATGATGTCGAACTCGGCTTCGCGAAACGGCGGCGCCACTTTGTTCTTAACAACCTTAACTCGGACACGACTGCCAATCACTTCTTCGGCAGTTTTTATTTGCGAGATGCGCCGGATGTCCATACGCACCGACGAGTAAAACTTCAGGGCCTGGCCGCCGGTGGTCGTCTCCGGATTGCCGAACATAATGCCAATCTTCATGCGCAGTTGGTTGACGAACATGACTGTGCACTTGGTGCGACTAATAACGCCGGTCAGTTTGCGCATGGCCTGACTCATCAACCTAGCTTGCAGACCCATTTGGGCATCGCCCATGTCACCCTCGATTTCGGCCTGCGGCACAAGCGCCGCCACCGAATCAACCACGATGATATCCACGGCGTTAGACCGGACTAATGTCTCGACAACTTCCAAGGCCTGTTCGCCGCTATCGGGTTGAGAAAGTAGAAGATTATCAATGTCCACGCCAATCTTTTTGGCATAGGCCGGATCAAGGGCGTGCTCGGCGTCAACGTAGGCGGCCGTGCCGCCGGCTTTTTGGACTTCGGCCACGGCATGTAAACAAACGGTGGTTTTGCCGGAGGCCTCCGGACCAAAAATCTCGATAATTCGGCCTTTAGGCAAACCGCCGCCGAGAGCTATGTCCAAACTCAAGCTACCGGTGGGAATGGTTTCGACAGTAGTTTTAGTGCTGTCACCAAGGCGCATAATCGAGCCGGAACCAAACTGTTTTTCGATTTGATCAAGCGCCAGTTTGAGAGCCTGGTTTTTGCCACTCTTGGCTTTAGCTGAATCATCTTTAAGTTTAGGTTTATCTGCCATCGTAACTCCTTTAGTCATAGTATAGCAAGCAACTATACCACTCATCTGGTGATAAGAAAATTGCTGAAGCTTACAATCCGCCGCTGGCGTATTAGTCACTAGTCATCAGTCATTACTAGTCATCAGTCTTTAGTTGTCAGTTTTTTCTAGTGACTAGAGACTAGCGACTAGGGACTAGTATAATCTGGCTCTGACAGATTATACTTATGCTTATGCGTATTAACGACGCGATGGTGGTTGAATTACTTAAAGCCAACCGCAAAATCAAAGAAGACCAAATAAAAGGCTTACTTGACCAGCAAAAAACCGACAAGCGGCCGCTGCAAGACTTGGTGCTGACCAGCAATTTAATTTCTGAAAAAGACTTTGTCCAAGCTTATGCGGCGCGGGTTGAGGTGCCATTTGTAGAAGTTATTCCTAAAAATATTCGTAAAGAAGTGCTGCGGCTGATACCCGAACATATTGCCCGTCAATATAACGCCGTTTTGTTTGATGTAACCGAAGACGGCACCAAACTGCTGGCCATGGAAGACCCCGACGATGTGCAGGCCATTAACTTCTTGCAAAAACAACTGGGCACCAACATCAAAGTTTATATAGCTACTCGTTCCAATATCTTAGCGGCGCTGGACCAATACCGCACAAACCTATCCAGCGAGCTGACCGAGGTGATTGCCAGTCAGAGCTCGGCTGTGCCGGGAGTAGCCGAGGCCGAAGAGGAAGTCACCGAAGAAGATGTGGCCGAGGACAGTCCAGTTGCCCAGACCGTGAATTTGATTATTGAAGATGCCATTAAACAAAATGCTTCTGATGTTCACATCGAGCCACGCGAAGATCATGTTAGCGTTCGCTATCGAATTGACGGCCAGTTGCGGGAAACTAACCGGCTGCCTAAAAAAGTCGTGCTGGCGCTAGTTAGCCGGATTAAGATTTTGTCTAATTTAAAAATTGATGAACATCGTGCGCCGCAAGATGGCCGCTTTAAAATTAATGTTGGCAGCGGCCAGTATGCCCTGCGCGTTAGTACTCTGCCGATCGTCGAGGGCGAAAAAGTCGTCATGCGTATCCTTGACGAATCGTCTAAACCGGCAACCCTTGAGGATTTGGGCTTTTGGGGCAGCACGCTAGACAGGCTGGAGCATGCCTTAACCCGGCCGCATGGCATGATTTTATTTACCGGCCCGACCGGTTCTGGTAAAAGCACTAGTCTGTTTAGCATCTTGTCGCGTTTGAACCAGCCGTCGGTCAACATCAGCACGGTTGAAGATCCTGTTGAATACAAAATTCCCGGCGTCAATCAGGTTCAAGTCAATCCGATAGCCGGCATGACTTTCGCTAACGGCCTTAGGGCGCTACTGCGACAAGACCCCAACATCATTATGGTTGGCGAGATCCGCGATGGCGAAACTGCCAACCTGGCGGTCCAGGCGGCCTTGACTGGTCACTTGGTTTTTAGCACCCTCCACACCAACAACGCCGCCACTTGCCTGCCGCGTTTACTTGATATGGGGATTGAGCCCTTCTTGATTGCCAGCACCGTCCGAGCCGTGGTTGGCCAACGCCTGGTCCGCAAGCTGGTACCAGACAGCATTGAAAGCTACGTGCCAGATATGAATACTCAAGCCCGCATCCGCGATAGCTTTGGCATTAAAAACCAGCAAGATATGGCGCGGATTAACCAGCTGGAGCTGCAAGCCATGAAATCACTTAGTCTACAAGGCGCTGGAACGAGTGATAAAAGCAAAACGGATGATAAGGCTGCCACCACCGAGACGACGATTGAGCGGTTGTGGCGTATTAAAGCCAGTAGCGGCAGCGCCAGTCTGCGCGGTCGTCTAGGTATTTACGAAGTCTTATCAATATCTAGTGACTTACAAAAATTGGTTATCGGTGGTTATAGCGCCGACGATATTCAGGACCAGGCAATTAAAGAAGGCATGGTAACTATGCAAACCGACGGCTTAATTAAGTCTCTGCGCGGCCTGACTACGCTGGAAGAAGTCATGCGCGTAACCATCGAGCGATGAAGATGTTTCGTTCCACTCAACATCAGTCTCTAGTCTCTAGTCATCAGTCATCAGTGTGGAAAGTACCGTCAGAATTACTAGTAACTAGCGACTGGCGACTAGCAACTACAGCGACGAAAGGAGCTGTCTTTGGCTGATTTTTCCTACATTGCGCTAAACCCGCAAGGTCATCAAACCAATGGCACAATTGCCGCTGCTAACCGTCAGGCGGCGATTAACGTATTGCGTACTCAAGGCTTGAAGTTACTTAATATCCAAGAAGCTAAAGCCTCGAAAAGAGGTTTCAGTTTTGGTAAAAAGGTTAAGCTTAAGGATTTGGTAGTTTTTACCCGTGAGCTTTCAACTATGATAAGCGCCGGTGTGCCCCTGCCGCGCGGGCTGACCACACTAACTGACCAAACCGAAAATAAATACTTTAAGCAGGTTATTACTTCGATTACTCGCGACGTGGAAAGCGGTTTGCCGCTGGCTGAAGGCATGGCCAAGTTTCCCCAAGTTTTTAGTGATGTTTACGTCAACATGGTTAGGGCCGGCGAGTCCGGCGGCATTTTAGATGACATCCTTAAGCGCTTGTCCCTCCAAGTTGAAAAAGATGCTTCCATCCGTCATAAAATCCACTCGGCCATGGCCTACCCGGTGGTTATTCTGTGCATCACGGTTTTGGCCTTTTTTGGCATCATGATCTTTTTAATTCCCAAAATTGGCAAAATTATTGAAAGTATTGGCGGCGAGGGCGCCCAGCTACCCGTTTACACCAGAGCGATGTTATCGGCCAGTAATTTTATGCAGCACAACATCATTTTTATACTGCTTGGCCTGGGCTTGGCGATTTGGCTATTTAGACGCTACATTCACACTGACAAAGGCAAGTTTTGGTGGCATCATCTGCTGCTGCGTGTACCGATCCTTGGCAAAGTACTGCTAAAAATCGTCGTGGCTCGCTTTGCTAGGACCTTTGCCTCTTTGATGGGTTCGGGCGTAACAGTACTTGATGCTTTGGAAGTCACCGGAAAAGCCGTTGGCAATAAAGTTATTCAAGTTGAGCTTGATAAGGTTGCTCAAGCGGTTAAAAATGGCCAGTCTTTAGGCAAGCAAATTTCGGCCAGTGCTTACTTTCCGCCAATCGTAGGCCAGATGGTAGCGGTTGGCGAAGAGACCGGCAAAATTGATGAAATATTAGTCAAGGTCGCTGATTTTTACGAAGAAGAGGTTGATGCTGTGATTGACGGACTGGCTTCGATTATCGAACCTATAATGATTGTTCTGCTGGGTGGTGTAGTTGGCTTGATTGCAGCCTCGGTTATGGGACCGATATCCAGTCTTAGTAAAAACATCGGCGGCTGAGCGGTGTGGATAGATTGTTGACATCAGTACGCTTATGCTTATAATCAAACCTAGGAACAAGCTAAGTTCTAGCACATCATTAATTAACAAATAAGACAATCCGCCGTCTGCCTCAGGCAGATTGCGGATAAAAGAAGGGTGGGATAATGATCTCATTTAATAAAAAACGAGCCAGCGGTTTTACAATCGTCGAACTGCTTATCGTAATTGTGGTTATAGGCATACTAGCAGCGCTAGTGATTGTCACCTATAGCGGTATCCAGCAGAAAGCTCGGGACACGGAGCGTAAAACCGATCTTGGCGGGCTCTATCAAAAGCTTGAGGAATATCAAGCAGACAATGCTAAGTATCCAACACCAGGCAATCTTAACGATAGCGATTGGGTAACTGCCAATATGAAGGGTCTTGATGTTGAGTTACAGAAAGATCCAAAGGGCACTTACGCCGATGACGACTACATGGCCAGCTCGCCAGCAGCCAATGTGTACTCATACGAAGCTACTCCGGCTAACTGTGACAACGGTGCCGGTGGTGACTGTACCGGTTACACGCTGACAGCAACGCTGGAAGCTGGCGGTACATTCGTCAAAAACTCAGCGCTTTAAACTTAGCTTAAAGAATGCTGAAAAGCTCCCGGCCAAAACCGGGAGCTTTTTTGATCACTATCAGCCAGATATAATAAGGCTTAAGCATGAGCGTAATACTATACAGGCCAGATGCACGGGCTTGTCCAAAGTGCAAGGAAGCTAGGAGAAGCGAGCGAGGTGTATGGGTAATACATTGAGTGAGCTTCGCACGCGGCTGACACAGCAATTTGCCAAGAGCGGTGTCAGAGTGACCGGCTCTGCCGGGCAGCAGGACACCGCGCCCCGTGTGTCTGGGGGTTATACAATTGTTGAGTTGTTAGTCGCGATTGTCGTTGGCGGCCTCTTACTCACCAGCATGAGTACCATAATTAGTAATTACTTGCACTTAAATCCGAGGGTGAGGGCTCTGGTATTGGCCAATTCTTATGTTGAGGCCAAGGTCGAAGCCCTGCGCAACGTCGGTTTTAACACCCTAGCAGATGGCACAACTGATATTTCTGCAGAGCTGCCAGCTAATCTGAATGCCCCCCGCACTGGTAATTTGGAAATCTCTAGTCCAAGCAGCGGACTCAAAAAGATTGAAATTAGCCTAAGTTATAACGATCAAGGCACAACCAGAACCTATGCTTACACAACTTATATAGGAGAACTAGGTGTCGGCAAACCGTAAAAAACTAGCTAGTCAAAAACAAGCTGGGTACACAGTACCGGAACTGACCATAGCAACAACTGTCACGGCTATTTTATTTATCGCCTTTCTGGCAGCTATGACTAACTACTTCTTTACCATCACCAGAAACAATGCCGCTATTGATATGACAGTCAATTCCCAAAATTTACTACGTAACACTGTTGAGGCCTTGCGCCTCGGCGATGGGGTTAGACAAAGTAACTCCATCAATGATCCTAATGCGCCGCCGGGCGGCTGGAACACTAGCAATGATGACTTTGTGATTGTCATCGCCGAACCGGCCAAAGATGCTAACCGCGAATACATTATCGATCCTTTGACCGGCACTCCTTACATTAATGAGGTCGTCTATTATAAGTCGGGTAGTCTGCTTTTGAAGCGGACTCTAGCTAATCCTAATGCTGCCGGCAATACTGCTGTCACTTCCTGCCCGAGCGAGATAGCCACGCCGGAGTGTCCGGCCGACAGCATCCTGGCTGAATATGTTGATTCAATGGTCTTTAGTTTTTATGACCAAGACGGCATCTCAACCTCCGACCCGCTGCTGGCCCGCTCCATCAAAATCGATCTATCGATGAAGCGCACTACTTTTGCTAGTCCCTTAACCCTGGACAATAGCATCAGGGTTACTCTAAGAAATAGATTCTCGGAGCCACTTGTCGAATGAAAACAACTTTCAAAATTAACCATAAGGGTCAGATTTTAATTGCCTTAACCATTACCGTGCCGGCCTTGATCTTGATTATTGCCGCCTACATGACTCTTTCTCTGACAAGTTTCCGCAGTGTAAAGCATGACCAGCTGCAAACCCATGCCCAACTGGCAGCCGATGCCGGCATAGATTATGCGCTGGAACAAATTAACCTAGATGAAGACTGGGCTGGCAGCGGCGGCGAGGTCGAGCTCCATAATGACGGAGCCATCAAATCCACCTATAGCTTAACCGTTACTACAATTGATGAGGATAATAAAACCATTACAGCCACCGGCAAAGGGTACTCGCCAATTACTATCTCCACGCCTGGCTCAACCGTTAAGTTAAGCGTCAATTTGAGGCCGGTTCGTTCTGGCACTTACAGTGTGGTTAGCGGTCAAGGCGGGCTATATATGCGTAACAACGCCAAGATAACTGGCGGTGATGTCTTTGTTAACGGTGAAATTGAAATGAGAAACAGTTCCCAAATTGGCTTAAGCACTAGTCCAGTTAACTTGGATGTCGCTCATCAGAATTGTCCAGTACCGTCTGATGTCACCTACCCACGCCTATGCGGCAGCGGCGAAAACGGCCAACCAATTGATATTGATGACAACGCCCACATCTATGGAACGGTCGAGGCCAATAACCAAACTGACGGATCCGGTATGAGTGACCCCGGGCTGGTAGCCAGCTCGGGCGTTACGCCTGAGCCGTTCCCGCCTCACGATAGAGCTGCCCAAATAGCTGCCGTGACAGCAGAAATGACTAACGTCGAAGCCGGTTGCGAAACCAACAATATAGTAAAAACCTGGCCAGCCAATCTGCGCATCCATTATGTTAGCGGTGGCGAGGATGAAGTCGATGTCGAAAAGAACTGTAAGATTTACGTCGAGGGTGATGTTTGGCTTGATAACACCAAGCTAGAAATGGAGAATCAGGGCCAATTGATTGTGGCCGAGGGGGTAACAACTCCTCCAGTTATCATGCTTGACGATGATCATAATGACTTTGAAAATGACAGCAAATTGGTCGCCAACAGCCTGGGTGTTGGCTTTAAGGTTATAGCCTATTGGAGCGCTGCTACTTGCTCTCCCGATTGCACTGATGTAACGGGGGTTGATCTATATAACTCTCGTAACAAAGAAACTATACATATAAAAAATTCCTTTTCCGGACCGGAAACACTCTTTTATTCACGCTGGGGGAGAGTCAAAGTCGATAATAGCGGCAGCCTAGGCGCCTTGATAGGACAAACAATCGAGCTTAAGAATAATGCCACAGTCACTTTCGGCACCTCAACTGGCGGCAGCACCAGCACAACGTGGGTTCTCAACGGCTACCGCCGAGTCTTCGACTAACCAAAGAAATTAGAAATCAGAAATTAGCAATTAGCTATTTCCTAGTTCCTAGTTACTAATTACTAGAGTTGATATACTCTAGAATAAGGATAAGCATAAACAAAGTGGGCACCAACAACTTTAACTTCTACCACGATGAGCCGTTGTTTGGCTTGGACATTGGTCATTCCAGCATGAAGGTCATGCAACTCGATAGGAACCACGGCCAACTGCCTAAAGTATTGGGTTATGGGGTAAGCAATTACTATCACAATGAAGCTATCAATAACGGTGTAATTGTCGATTATGCGGCGCTCGGCAAAGCCATGCACGAGCTGTTCGCCGAACGATTAGTCGGCAATATTACTACCCGCCGGGTGGCTTGTACCATTCCGACCGCCCATACCTATAGTCGGCCGATGGCTCTGCCGCCAATGGATAAAAAACAGATTGAAGGAGCTGTCCGACTGGAGGCCGAACAGTACATCCCCATGCCGGTTGATAAACTCTACCTTGATTATGATATCTCCCACCAAGATAAAGACGGCATTGATCTACTGATGGTAGCCTCACCTAAGGAGATGGTTGATAGCTATGTCAATTTTCTCAATTCGGTTGGTCTAGAGCCAGTTACCATGGAACCAACTTTGAATGCCTCGGCCCGCCTGTTCAGCTTAGCCGATGTTGGCCGCGAGGAAGCTTCGATTTTAATAGACTTTGGATCGGTGGCGATTGACGTAGCCGTTTTTGATCAGGCCATGTTTGTTAATTCGACCATTCAGGGTGGTTCGGATACTGTAACCGTTTTGGTGGCTAGACAACTGGGTGTCAGCCCGGCCGAAGCCTACGTCCTAAAAAGTCAACACGGTATCTCGCCTGATTCGGCCATGCCGAGCGTTGGCTTGGCAGCCAGACCGATTTTGGAAGCCTTGGTTAAAGAGATGCGGCGGATTATCCGCTACTATGACGAGCGCTCGGCTGCCCGCCACCGCCAGATTAGCCAGATAATAACCATTGGCGGTGGCGCGACGCTTAAAGGCCTGAACGAATTTCTGTCAGGCGAGTTCAAGTTGCCGGCCCGGCGGCTAGATCCTTGGAAACATATTGATTTTGGTGATCTTCAATCCCCGAGCGATCTGGCTAAATCGATGTATGTCACAGTGGCCGGCGAAGCAGCCTTGAGCCATAAGGAGATTTTTGAATGATTAATCTCATCCCGCCATCTTATAGCCAAGCCATGCGGCTCGGCCGCGGTAATGCCAAGTTAATTCGCTGGTTAATGTCAATCATCATAGCCACGGCTGGGTTATTAATCATCGAGGGTAGCGGCTGGCTGTATTTAAATCACCAAAATTCCAAGTTGACGACCGATATAGCTATGGTCAAAAAGCAGCTCGAGACCCAAAACTTGAGTAAGGTGCAGGCTCAAGCTAAGGAGATTAACGGTAACATCAAGCTCATCAACCAGCTGCTTAGCCGAGAGGTCCGCTTCTCTGACCTTATTCAGCAGATTGGCTCAATTATGCCTAGTGGCACTATCCTAAACAGCCTAACTTTGAGCAAAGTCGATGGGGCTATCGATTTAAGCGCCGGCGCCAAGGATTATGCCTCGGCAGCCCAAATCGCCGTCAATTTAAGTGATCCCAAGAATAACATTTTTGAGAAGGTCGATATCATTAACATCAACTGCACCACCACTACTGATAGTCCTTATGCCTGCACTGGTACCTTCAAGGCGCTGTTTAATAAGGATGCCAAAAAGCAGTTCATTAACGCCGCCACAGGAGGAAACTAGAAGATGACTGCGTCACTTCAAATTCTAATTTCTAAATCCGAATTTCTAAACAAATTCCAAATTATAAATACTAATTATCAAAGTTTAGAATTTAGAGCTTCGAGCTTAGAGTTTAAGCCGACGACAGGAGGCGCCCCATGAGTAGCTCGCGGATGCGCCTTGTCTTGATTGCCACACTGGCTCTTGTCTCGATAGTCTTTTTGGCGATTGTCTTTGGCGGCCTTAATATCATTGGCCAACAAAGTAAAAAAATGGTCAATTTGAAACTAGAAAGTCATACCGCTAACGCCCAACTAACCAGTCTAGCCTCTGCCAAGAAACAAGTTGAGCAGTATGCTTATTTTAATGACGTTGCCAAAACCGTGGTGCCGAGCGATAAAAATCAGGCCCAGGCCGTGCTGGACATTTACCAGATGGCTAACGAGTCCGGCATCAATCTTCAGACTGTAACCTTTCCGGCCAGCAGTCTTGGCTCGACCGCCAAAAAAACGGACACCGATGCCAAAGCGGTCGAAGCTGCAACTGCCATCAGTCAAGCTACGCCGGTAGAGGGTATCAAGGGCCTTTATAGCCTTTCTTTAACTATTACACCGCAAACCGACCCGGAAACGCCGGCTGATAAACGTGTGACCTATGGTAAGTTTTTGGATTTTCTAAAGAGAGTCGAGACCAACCGGCGTACAGCTCAAATTACATCTGTTAACGTCACACCTACTAGCAGCCAGTTCGGCTTTATAATAACCGTAAATATTTTTATCAAGCCATGAACAATCAAAGAGCAAAGAGCAAAGAGCAAAGAACTGATAAGAGTTTATTGTTTATTGATCATTGTTCATTTATCCTTTTTCACGGAGGGAAGCCCTCGTGAAAAAGGATATTAACATCAGCTTTAAGAGTCTTAAAGCAGTGCCGGCTCGCTTAAGGCCGATTCTCAATAAACACGGAGTTTTTGCTGCGGTTTTGTTTGTGTCAATTGTTTATCTATTTGTTGTCTGGCGCATTAGTTCCTATGCCGGTGCCGAGCCGGCAGTGGAAGCCGTTGATGAAGCCCTAACTTCTTCGGCCGTGCCAAAAATTGATCCTAAAGCTATCGGGCAAATCCAAAGTCTGGAGCAAAACAGTCCGCAAGTCCAAGCCCTGTTTAACCAAGCCCGCAACAACCCCTTCCAAGAGTAGCGCTCGCACCATCTTTTTCCGGACGCGTCGCCAACTCGATGTATCTGTTGATTGAAAATAGGCTCGCCTGAAAAACTCCTCGCCAACTTGCCTTATGGCAACTTGGCTTCGTTAGACAGTTTCAGTCGGCCAAGCCCACCTATTTTAAACAACATCTACTCGGGTTAGCTCCTTATGTTCGTAAAAATATGGGCTCGCTTTAGCAACATAATTAGGCGCGGCGCCAACTCCAGAAGCTCTAGCCATTTTTCTTGATATATTCAAAAGGCTTGCGCTTGGTGCTACAATGCACTCGTAAATGCTAAAACCAACATTCATAAAAAGATTTAGAGCGGCAGAAGACGGTGTCGTCCAACAGGACATCCACTTGAGAGATGTCTTGAATGAGTCCGCCAAAGTACCAAATAATTGTTTTGGAAGACTGCTGGCATTGATACTCGAGAAGATCAATCCTGATAAACATCTCGGGCGTGACTTCTTGCTCGGTGGCGCAACGCTTACCGCCGCTGGTGTCGCCAGCGCTGCCTACCGTTACCACGAACGCTAACCCCATTACGTCAAAAGCGCCGGGGTTCGGTGAGAGAAATTTCTAGTTTAGACTTCGAATTTTTCGAGGTGGTCGTTGATGGTCTTTAGAAAGTCTTTGGCTTGGGCTTTGGTCATGGCCACTCGGGCGACGATGTTCTGTTGGTTCGGGCCCGGCAGCGCTTGGGCAAAGCTGAAAGTCACCGCGTGGTCGTTGTTACTAATCAAGTACGAGTCTACATAGAGTACCGGCGTCCGGTTTGGGTTCAGATTAAAGTTTATGTTCGCCTGCTTCTTAGTGTTATCCGCCATATCCCCTCCTTATCACCTTCATTATACCTTGCTCTGTTTTTTGGGTTCGGGGAGAAGTCCAAGTCCGCATAAGGACCAGTCTTTGATATAATATCGGCACTTGTGGAATCAATGGATCAAGATCCGATTGAACCTCTAGCTGGCGAGCACCTGACCGGCGAAGGTTTCGAAACTGATATGAGAAAACCGATGGCACTACGTGCTGATAGGAGGCTCAGGAAATGGACTAAGGCGGGGGTTAACGCCGAAATAGAGCTCGGCGAACATGGAAGCGTTGATATTAATAATGTTCGATTCCGAGATGCCCTAAAAGAAGGCCATCTTCTAGCTTACGTACGCCAAGAAACAGGCGAACATAAAGTTATAACAGTAACGGTGGCGCTAGGTGTTGTAGCTGCCGGTATTTACGCCATGAAGCACCGCAAGAAATAATATTTCTTTTGAACGGGGATAGAAATTTCTAGCTTAGACTCCGAATTTTTCGAGAGTGGTCATAATGTGCTCTTTTTGTTTTTTAATTGAATTTAGTTAAACGATAGTCTTCTGCCGAGTGGCCGCTTTGTTCTAAAGCCTTGGTTAATTTTCTTATTGCACGCATCTGAGCATTATCAACTGCTTTTACGTCCTTGCCCGTTTCGATCGCTATTTGCACGTAAGTTTTGCCATTTAAAATGCCTAGCCAGGCTGCTTTTTCAAGAGGGCTAAGACCGTCATCTAATGTGGATTTTATTATTCCAAAGCCTTCTTGATAAACAACCCGCTTTTCTACCCTTCCCTCACCTCCAGCCGGAATCTCAAATGAGAGGCCCGTAGGATCTCCGTTGGAATCTTGGACACCATCCAAATAATAAACTTCTTTAGCCCGTGCCTTAGCCTTTTTAATATCATCAGAATTACCATTATTGCTAAGAAAGCCATATGGCGTCGATAATGCTGAGATATTTTGACCAACATTATCTTGCAGTCTCCTCCATGCTACGCTTCCAAAGAAGCCCTCAAACGGGGCTTGAGTCGGATCGTATTCTGGCAAGGCTTCTTGCAACATAAATTCCCGTAGGATTTGGTCAAAATCATGATGATCCATCCTAGCATTGGGCAAATATCTTCGGCCAATCCTAGCTCTGGTGGGTGCTAACGAACCGTCCAGCCAGGCAAAGGCTGCATCAAACCCTTCTTTGAGGGATGGGCCGGCATTTGGGGCGGTACTGTTCAATTTCAAATATTCACGACAAAAGACTGCTGCCGAATTCTGTTTTCTTACAAAATGCGGCTGCTTTCGGTTATGCGGAGACGTCATTAGCATGACCCGCAAGTTTGGTACTACAGCTAACAGTTGTCCGGTAGAGGCTCCATCAAGAGTAAGCACTTCGCGGAATCCGCCTATCCCATCCAAGGCCAGACGCTCCCTCAATTGTACGTCTTCCAATTCCGTTTGTTCTGGCATATCTGATCGTAAACGGTCGGTAATATCAATCACTTGAGCCCCAATCGGCTCAGCTATCACCGGTCCGGACTCTCGTGGTAAAGGTGCTTCAGTCACTTTCAGCCTCTTTATTTAACAAATACTTAAATAATTTATATCATTAGAATAAGTCTTCAGCAAGTGCTCGGTGGGTAGTGGCACATTTCGACTCCACCGACTTTAGCAAGGCCCGAGCATGCACTAAACCGCCTGGCTATACCAATAGCTGTTTCTTGGGAAATCCTATCTCTGGCAACGGCACTCCCTATTCTTCTTGGTGCGAAATTAGCAGTAGAGCAACCAGCGCATCTTGCTGAGACAGCTGACAATATCATTTCCTCAACCAATGAGAGAACAAGTTCCTGCCGCCGCGATAATTTATCTTCAACTGTTGCTGCCATTCAAAACTCCAATCTGGGTAAATTATAGCCCGGTTTGGCCGATTATAGTAAGCTTTAATCCGCTAAAGGGTAGCCAGTCTGCGCTGACTAGACGTTATCACCGGTTGGGACTATCTCGCCATTTTGCAGTAAGTCCCAAATTGCTGGGATATCTGCTGGATGCAGCGCTGGGCCTGTCAGCATACCATCTGAATCAGTCTTAAACAACGTATCCGGATCATCAACCAACAGAGCTAAAAGCCCATCCTCAAAACCGGAAGTGCTTGCATCAATCCAATAAGCAACATCACTCTCAAAACCTAAGCACGGGCGACTGACAATCAGATTATTTGTCGTATAAGATACTTGTAGACGGATGGCTTCGACCTGACTAGAGGAGTCTATGACATCTTTACCATCTCTGTACAGTTCGTAGGCGCGCTGAAAGACATCATCGCAAAGGTCCCCGATATCTAAGGCTTCCTCAAACTCCGGTGGTCTAGGCATAGTAATATTTTAGGGCTTTAGGCACCGTTATTAAGTACTTCCGAGGGGCTGCGGGGGCGCTCTGAAAGTGCATTTTCTATCCACCCGCGGACAGGAGAGCATCCGATCATTAATAGACGATGCTCGCTATGGCGGTATTTAGGATCGATGGTATTAAATTCTGATGGTAATGGGATTACTTTAACAAAATCTTCGCCATGAAGCTTGATGGTGCCATCAACAATTTTTCTGTATTGCTCTGCATAGTGCGCATCGCTTTCTGAAGCGTATGGTAAGGGCTCGCCGTCGTAATCATATAAACCAGCATTATACTGTCTTTGCTTTCGGCTAACAGGCTGATGCGGCGATATGACTATTGCCTTAAATGCATGTCCTTCGTCGAGTAGACGATAATATAACTCATCAACCCAAGCAGGGACTTGCGGTTCGGATATTGAAGCTTCAGGGCTGGTCATTGTTAATATTATACAAGTTAGTGGCTAATTTTGCAAGTATGAGCAGAGCTTAAGAAGCTTTATCCACCTAACTCAATCTTCGATAGCAATAACTTGGTAATTTCTCTTCTCTCTGATTCATTAAGGCTGTCTGTCGGACGATTTACCCGCTCGTCTATCACAAGTGTAGTTTCTGTACCAGTTGGTCCTAATCCGCCCTTGATTAATCCTAGCCGCTCTGAAGCTGTAGGTAGTCCTTCAACAAGCCAGTCCTCGATTCCCCAGTCGTCGGGACCTAGAGTATCAGCTTCCGGATTGACAAAAGGGTTCTCTCCAAAAGGCATCTCTAGCGTCATATTCGCCAATTATACAAAGTCAATGCCTAATAGCAAACATGAGCTAATTGGCGAGTTTGTAAACCAAAAGCCAGTTGTCGGCTGCTAGCTGGACCGGCGATGGATCGCAGATGATTTTACCAGCCACTGCCAGATTAACACCTTCATCTGTCCAGCTCACTCCATCCGCTGTCGCCGAGCTGCTAATACCATCGGCGCAATAAAACTGTCGGTATTTACCATCAGACAGAGCAACCGTTTTGGAGACCGAGCCCTTTTGGCGAGTCACGCCCTTGTAGGTGAAACTCGAGCCGTCGCTGGAAGTCGCATAAATTTGCGTTGATCCCTGCGCAGCATACATGAACCAAGTCGCCCCAATCTTGATCACATCCGGATCGGTGATTTGGGCGTATTCAAAACGGACTCCCTGCTCTTCGGTAAAGTTGATGCCGTCAGTCGATGTAGCGCTATAGACCTTGTTGACTGAAGCCGGCGGTTGTCCGGAAGTTGGCGGACCGGTAAAAACCAGATAATAAAGCCTTAGTTTACCATCATCAGTCAGCAGAACTTGGGGGTCGGCGCCAACGCTATAGGCAGTTCTGGAAGTTTTGACCTGCAGCGAACCGGCCTGCCAAGTTTTACCGTTATCTTCAGACACGGCAACTAGCAGTCCGGAAACAGATCGCTGGCCGCCATCAACGGCATAGATTACCAACTGGCCGGAAGGCAGTTTGATAGCATCTGGCACTGAAGCTTTACTGATAATCTGCTGCTGAGAATTGGAGAAATGTACTCCGTCAGTCGAGCTAGCCACGTAAACATCATGGTAAAACGGACCTTTTTTATCGTTGAAGGGATCGCTGGTGGCCGCCGGTTTATCAAAAGCCAGTTTGGAGCTGTCGATTTTATCTATTTTGCCTGACTGCTTGTCTGCACTGGTCTGACTTGAGGCAGCTGATGAACTACTTTCGGACTTTTTGTCGCTACTGATTACTCGCAAACCGATCAGACCGCCAACAGCCACAACCAACACTAAAAGAAATAAAACAAGATGCCCAATCCCGCTCTGGTTTCTAACCATAAGTGTATTATAGCTAGTTTATTCGTGCAGCGGGACTTTGAATTTTTGCAGATATTCGCGGCGGGCCTCAACGATGATGTCGGCATAGTGGCTGGGATTCGGACAATATTTGAAGATAAAATTCTCCAGCGTCCCGGCGGTTTGAACAGTCAGCGTGCCATAGTTAAAAATTGTCGGCAGGATGCCCCGTTCTTCGGCATTAACGTCCTCGACGTTCTCAAAGTTAAGCCGCGCAATTTGTCTGATAAACAAGGTTTTATAAGTAATCTGAACCAAGCTGCGGTCAGTTATCAAAAGTCGATTGAGTCGGTAAACATAGGTGGCTACAAATAAAAAGAAGACCAGCACGGCCAGGCCAAAAACAATGCCGGCAATTAACCAGCGATTACCCTGCTTAGATAGGTCCTCAAACGTTTGGGGCGCCACCGTGGCAAAGAGGGCGATTATCGCTACCACACCGATAAAAGCCTCCAGGTAGACAAGCACCATACCAATAATGTGACGGCGAACAACCATTAGCAGTTTCTCGCCCGGCTCCATCAGATCTTCGGAGGTACTAAACGTCAGGCGATCGGCTGGCTTATTTGGCGGCATCTTAAAGCAGCTCCGCTTGTTTTTTGCCGGAAGGTTTTTTGCCAAGGTGTTGCCAGGCTTTGGGCGTAACTTTGCGGCCGCGCGGTGTACGCTCCAGCAGGCCAATTTGCATTAGATAAGGTTCATAAAAATCCTCAATCGTACTACGCTCTTCGGCAATTAAAGCGCTCATAGTGTTGACGCCGACCGGCCCGCCTTTATAGTGCTTTATCATGGCTTCCATAAATTGACGATCGGCCGGATCTAGGCCCAGTTCGTCAATCTCCAAAAGCTCCAGGGCTTTGAAGGCTGTCTTTTCATCAATTATGCCGTCGCCGTTGATATCGGCATAATCGCGGACTCGTTTAAGCAGGCGGTTGGCAATCCTTGGCGTCAGCCGCGCCCTTTGAGCCAAAATGCCGGCGGACTTGTCGTCAATTTTTACTTTCAGTATCCCGGCCGAACGTTTGATAATCTGCTTAATCTCGTCGGGCTTATAAAACTCTAATCGGTGAATCATGCCAAAGCGGTCACGCAATGGTGCGGCCAGTAAGCCGGTTCGGGTGGTGGCACCAATAATCGTAAATCTGGGCAGATCGAGACGCAAACTTCTGGCACTTGGTCCTTTGCCGAGCATAATGTCGAGCTTAAAATCTTCCATGGCGGCATAGAGAACCTCTTCGATAACACGATTAAGGTGATGGATTTCGTCAATGAACAAAATATCGCCATCTTGGAGATTGGTTAGAAGTGAGGCCAGATCGCCGGCCCGCTCAATCGCTGGGCCGGACGTCACCTTAATCTGGGCGCCCATTTCATTAGCTACCACCGTTGCTAAGGTGGTCTTACCGAGGCCCGGCGGGCCGTAAAGCAAAATGTGATCAATCGGCTCGCCCCGTTTTTTGGCAGCCGAAATTGCCAATTTTAAGTTTCTCTTAATCCGCTCCTGACCAACATAGTTAACAAAGTCGCGCGGTCTAAGCGTCTGCTCAAACTCTTTCTCAACATCATCGACTGGATCCGGGCCAGCCGTATTCACGATTCTATCTATTGCCACATTTACATTTTACACTGTCAAGGAGTAGTTTGTTGCCATTGCTTATATAGCTACGCATTTCGCACTTGGGTGCAGTACAAGGAAGAGCCGAGGAACTTTACTAGAGGCGTACAGGAAAGTACGTTGAAGGAGTACCACAGGCTCTGACGCCGTAATGTACCAAGAGCCGTCGGTGCGGCCGGCTGCGCCGGTTGGCAGGACAGCGGTGCGAGATGTGTGTTATAATTGGACATGGTAAAGGCATCCCTTGCTTTAACATTCAACGACGTCCTACTAAGTCCCGGCCAGGCCGGGTTTTTTAGATCCGAAATTTCTCTAAAAACCAATTTAACTCGCGATATAAAGCTCGATATTCCGCTGGTTTCCTCGCCAATGGATACTGTTACCGAGAGTGAATTAGCCATTGCCCTAGCCAAACTGGGCGGCTTTGGTTTTATTCACCGCAATTTGACAATTGCTAACCAAGCTAAAGAAGTAAAAAAGGTTAAGTCCCAAGGACTCCTAGTCGGTGCAGCCGTCGGTTCCAGCGCTGGTTATGAGAACCGGGTTAATGCTCTGGTTGAAGCCGGTGTTGACGTTATCTTAATTGATTCGGCCCACGGTTTTTCCAAGCAAGTTTTGCAGGCGCTTAAAGCCATTAAGCGAAAATATCCTAAATTGCCAGTAATTGCCGGCAACGTCGCCACGGCCGAAGGGGCCGAAGGTTTAATCAAAGCCGGTGCCGACGGCCTAAGGGTCGGTATGGGCCCGGGCGCCATTTGCTCGACCCGCATAATTTCCGGCATGGGCGTACCACAGATTACAGCCATTTTCGGAGCCACCGAAGTCGCTAGAAAACACAATGTTCCAGTAATTGCTGATGGCGGCATTATCAATTCCGGCGATATCACTAAAGCCCTGGCGGCTGGTGCCAGCACAGTCATGCTGGGGCGGTTGTTCGCCGCTACCGAGGAGTCGCCAGGCCAAATTGTCCATCTTAAGCCAGAGGACGTGCCAGCCCGCTTTAGAAGTATTATTAAAGGCGAAAAAATGTACGACTTTAAACAGTACCGTGGCATGGGCTCATTAGCCGCGATGAAGCGAGGCATCGCCATTAGCTCGGAAGATGAATTCCACGGCAAAAAATACAGCGGCGAAGTCCTAATTGCCGAAGGGGTCGAAGGTATGGTACCGCTTCATGGACCACTCAAAGATATAGTTGCCCAGATGACTGGCGGTCTGCAATCGGGCATGTACTATGTTGGCGCTAAAACTATCCCGGAACTGGCGCGCAAGGCCAAATTTATCCAGATTACTCAAGCTTCGTTGATCGAAAGCCACCCGCATGACCTGTTTATCACCGACACCGGAGGGAACCTGTATTAAAGCCATGGGCGAGCACGAAACCCTCGTCATTCTCGACTACGGTTCGCAGTACACCCAGTTAATCGGCCGTCGCGTCCGCGAACTAGGTGTTTACAGTGTTATTTTGCCGTTTAATAAACCGCTGGCCGAAATTAAAAAGCTTAACCCAATGGGAATTGTATTATCCGGCGGCCCAAACTCGGTTTATGGAAAGGGTGCGCCGAGCCTTGATAGAAAACTGCTTGAACTGGGAGTACCGATTCTCGGCATCTGTTATGGCCTGCAGCTGTTCGCTCTGAACCTTGGCGGCAAAGTCGCGCCGGCTCACCAACGCGAATACGGTCTAGCTAAGCTAAAACTAACTGGCAAAAGCACTTTACTACCAGCCAAAGTTGATGGCAGCCGCGCTTGGATGAGCCACGGCGATCATGTGGCCATGGTGCCAAAAGGTTTTGCGGTTACAGCCAAAAGCGGCGATATCATCTGTGCCGTTGAAGATACCAATCGGAAACTTTTCGGCCTGCAATTTCATCCCGAGGTCAGCCATACCGAACACGGCCGCGACATCCTTAAATCTTTCTTAAAAACCTGCGGCTTTAGGTTTGATTGGAGCTCAAAATCGTTCATTGAGGAAACGACGGCTAATATTAAACAACTGGTTGGCGACGCTAATATTGTCTGTGCCCTGTCTGGCGGTGTTGATTCATCGGTAGCCGCCACTCTAGTCAACCAAGCCATCGGTGAGCGCCAAACCTGCATTTTCGTTGAAACGGGCTTGCTTAGACAGGACGAATTTGAAGAAGTTCTGGCGATTTATAAAAGTGTCGGCCTGAATGTTAAAGCAGTCGACGCCAAAGCCCAATTCTTGAATCAGTTAAAAGGCGTTATCGATCCTGAGGCCAAGCGCAAAATCATCGGCCGGGAGTTTATCAAGGTTTTTGAAGCCGAGGCTGCCAAAATAAAGGACGTTAAATTTTTAGTCCAAGGCACGCTTTACCCGGATGTAATTGAATCGGTTTCAGTTCACGGCCCATCAGTAACCATCAAATCCCACCACAACGTCGGTGGCTTGCCGGAAAAAATGAAGTTGAAACTGCTCGAACCGCTGCGCGACCTCTTTAAAGACGAAGTCCGAGTTATTGGCAAGGCGCTCGGCCTGCCGGATGTAATAACCGGCCGTCAACCTTTCCCCGGCCCCGGCTTGGCGGTACGGATAATTGGCGAAGTTACGCCTGAAGCATTGGAGCTGCTGCGCCAAGCTGATGCCATCGTCCGCGAAGAGGTCATTAAGGCCAAAGCTCACGAAAAATTGTGGCAGTATTTTGCCGTCTTATTACCGGTCAAATCAGTCGGCGTGATGGGCGACGGCCGAACTTACGAGCAAGTGGTTGCCATTAGAGCTGTTGAATCAAACGATGGTATGACGGCTGATTGGGCCAAACTGCCACCCGAACTGCTCGAAAAAATCTCTGGCCGGATAGTTAGCGAGGTTCGTGGCATCAACCGCGTGGTTTACGATGTCACCTCCAAACCCCCCGGCACCATCGAGTGGGAATAAAAGACGATTATGTCTCGGTAAATCTGCTTATAGTATTACGGACAGATCGTACCGCAGCCAGGACCTCACTTAAATGTGGGGCTTTTTCGGGCATACTAGGAGCTAGACTAACCAATCCGGAATCGTGAGCTCGCACAAAATACCCATCTATACGAAAGGCCTCTTGCTCGCCTCCGCCTCCAGTAATTCTACGTAGAAGTGCTTCTTGTATCTCTTCCCAGCCCACTAGGACTTGAGGTGTTCTTTCAGCCTGCAAGACTTCATCGTAAGTATTAGTAAAGTAATATGCACTTGGCATGCCAACACCGTGTCCATCATCCGCTATAGTGGTTTCTCTTAAAACCAGTTCTTCGCTCGATTCAACGCTTGGGTATTTTGGTAATTGTGAATCACCCGGCCTAAGTAAACTATCATCAAACTGAGCAGTGCCCTCCAAAACCATAGCTGAAACAACGCGGTCACTTTTGGGATTTCTAACAATCGCAAGTTTGCTGTCTGTCACTGCTGCGGTTGCGTCTGAAAAACCATGCATTTTTACGCCCTCTCGGCGAACCCTACTAGAGGAAAATGTTAAATCCCCATTGTGGATAATGCTAAGTGATGTTCGACGACGTAAAGAATTCCCTACCTCATCAATATCTGCAGAGTCTATTAATACCGGGACTAGTCCTTTTTCTTGAGCATTGATACGAGCAATTAAGTCTTGGTATGGTTTAGCTAACTCATCGTCGGTAAAGACGTCTTCGCCAAAATGATGGACCAGGGCTGTTTCGGGATCACCTACAAAATTATCCTGTGCTAATACATCACTTAAATCGGTCATTACACCGTCTATAGCCTCTCGAGTGAGATCGCCAGCTGTTCTTTGTCCTGTATGTTCTGCCAAAGCAACAGCTTCTTGACTCCTACTAATAATGCTCATATTCACTCCTTAATTGTATAGTTTAATATCTTACCCCTTTTTCACTATCTTGCAAGCATGAGCAGTTTATAGTAAAGTTTCTTTTTGGGCGAGGAAGCCGACGTATTCGGTGTAAGTATTATTGCCCACAAGATACGGATAGCCGCCAAGTTGCTTATTAAAGACATAGTTCTCGAGTTTCAGTCCAGCGGCTTCCTTATTTTCGATACAACGCGTTTTGGAATAGACTTTTAGTTTTTTCTTAGGCACAGGCTTATCTTTGAGTAGATCGGCGATTTTGTGGGCCATTGATAGCGCCAGTTGATCCGATCGCCAGCCGCGGCCAAATTCCAAAATAATTGACTTATCCGGATTCTGGCCGACCAAATTTTGACGGCTGATACTCGGCACATTCTCAAAAACATAGTCCATACCGAGCCGTTTGACGATATCAAGGCATTGCCTGTTAATCTGGCAAATGATAGCGCTTTTGCCGACCGCGCACTCGGCTGTATGGATATCAAGGATTAGGTCTGGCTGGTGGGTTTTTATATCTCTTAGGATGTGCTTGGCGATTCGGGCTTCTTTTGATGGCGGCGCATCCGGGTCAAAACTACGGTTGAGATTAGCCTCTAGAAATTCCTTGCGTTTGGCTAGGGCTTCCGGATGTCCAACTTGCCTTATTATCCGCTCATCACCAACCTGTCTTAGATGAGCTAGAACTTTCAAACCAAACGGCTCATCACCGTGCAAACAAGCAACCACATAAATTTTTTTGATTCCCATTAACCCTATTTTACAAAAATTAAGGGAAAAGAGCGTCGAAAAAACTAAACCCTAGACCCTAATACAGTGTGGCTTCTTTGGGCATTGTCGAGCCCTCGAGGACTTTGATAACCTCTTCAGCCTCCAGTGTTTCTTTGGCCAGCAGTTCATTTTTCAACTCTTCAAGTTTCTTCATGTTGGCCTTCAAAACCACCCGAGCTCGCTGGCCGGCTTCTTTAATCAAGCCCTCCACCTCATCATCAATCAGTTTGGCTGTATCATCAGAGTATTCGCGTTCGTGGACTAGCCGTTCGATCATCATTCCCTCATCAACGTGAAATACTTGGTCGCGCAGGCCCTTGCCCATGCCTTGGTTAACCACCATATCACGGGCCAGCTCGGCGGCTTTTTGCAGGTCATTACCAGCCCCGGTAGTTACCCTATCCGGCCCATAAACCAGCTCTTCGGCTATCCGGCCACCCAGCATTCGAGCCAGCACATCTTTAAATTCGATAATGCTGTGATAACTCTTGTCCTCCGGTGGAATAAACCAGGTTACACCGCCGGTGGGGCCGCGCTGGATAATTGTTACTTTATGGACCATGTCGCTATCCGGCAATACATGGCCAACCACGGCGTGGCCGGCCTCGTGGTAAGCCGTCAATTCCTTCTCTTTCTCGCTCAAAATCTTGCTTTTGCGCTCTGGCCCAATGGCCACCTTTTCAAAAGCCGCCACCACATCGCCGTCCTCAATAACTTTGCGATTTTGGCGCGCGGCGATAATGGCTGCCTCGTTGGCGATATTAGCTAGATCAGCCCCAGATGAACCGGCCGTTTTGGCGGCCAAAGCTTCCAAATCGACGTCTTTGCCAACTGGTTTATCTTTAAAGTGAGTTTCTAAAATGGCCCGACGGTCCTTGCGGTCTGGCAGATCGATGGTGACTTTGCGGTCAAAACGGCCGGGGCGCAGCAGCGCCGGATCAAGTACATCGGAGCGGTTGGTGGCCGCCAGCACAATAATGTTCACACCCTGTTCAAAGCCATCCATTTCCACCAGAATCTGATTCAAGGTCTGCTCGCGTTCATCATGACCACCGCCCATCCCAGAGCCTCGGCGACGGCCAACAGCGTCGATCTCATCTATAAAAATGATGCAAGGCGAGTTCTTTTTAGCTTTATTAAACAGATCGCGCACCCGGCTGGCGCCCACGCCAACGAACATCTCCACAAATTCCGAACCACTGATGCTAAAGAAAGGCACATTGGCTTCGCCAGCTACCGCCCGGGCCAGCAAAGTTTTACCAGTTCCCGGCGCACCAACCAACAGCACACCTTTTGGAATTTTGGCCCCTACCCCCTCAAACTTCTTGGGGTATTTCAAAAATTCCACTACTTCCTCAAGGTCCTGTTTAGCCTCAAGAGTGCCGGCGACATCCTTAAAAGTCACCTTCCCTTTCTCTGTGCCATAAAGCCGGGCCCGGCTCTTGCCAAAGCTCAAAGCCTGCTGCCCTTGGCCTTGGGCGCTGCGGAACATAAAAATCAAGATCAGGGCGATAATAATCACCGGCAAGACATTCGCCACCAAGGTTAGCCAGAAACTATTGCCACCGCCTCCGGGCTTGTTGGACAGCTCCACCTTACCCTGTTGCAAGCCCTGCTCAAAAATGCTTGAGCCGCCTTCCTTAAAAGATTTTTCAGTCGGCTTGGTTTGGTTTTGACGGGTTATCTGCAGTTCATCGCCATTAATGGTTATGGATTTGATCTTGCCGGCATTGGCATCAGATATAACTTGCGAAAAAGGTACTTCCTTTAGTTGAGTCGGCTGTCGAAAAGCCGCAAAAAAAATCATGCCAAACAGAATTAACAGGGCAATAAAACCGATGTTCCTAAAACGGCTCCGTCTGTCAGGCCCACCGCCCGGGCCGACCTTAAACTGTTTTCCATCCATCAGGCGCTTACTCCGTTCGCTTCAATTTTCAATTCACAATTATCAATTATCAATGAATTATCAATGACCCAATGATTCAATTCATTAATGCATTGATTACTTGAGCATTCATTTAACATTGGGCTTTGAGCATTGAGCATTGAAGCTATTATAACAGGCTAATTTAACTGTTAAGCAAAGCGGGCGTAATCCTTTTCCAGCTTGATTTTGCTAGTACCTTTTACAGATGCATTTGTGCCTGGCTTACCGGTCTTAATAAAAACCGCTAGCCGGCTTACGCTATGACTATCAATTTGAGCAATGTCATGTTGTCTTAGCCAATAAACAACTAACTCCTGAGTTACCTCTGTTGGCAAAAGAGCAAATTTGGATCGTTCAATCTTACCATTTTTAACTACTGATTGAGATAGTATCGCAATTTCTCTATCCACAGCAATATTAATTTTTGCGACATTATCGATATCTTTCAGTATTTTTTGCCGCTGCTGTAAGTCCATTTTTGGAATAATTTTAAGTCTCAAGTAGTTACGCAGGATTTTTGTATCGAGGTTGCTGGGATCTTCGCGCCATTGAAGCTGGTGTTTTTGAGCATATTTAAGAATTTCCTTCTTTGGTGTGTCCAACAGCGGTCGAAGGATACCAACGTTACTAGCGATGGCGCTTAAACCTTTGCGCTTAGTGCCGCGGATGATGTTAAGTAGAGCCGTTTCAATCAGATCATCCTGATGGTGGGCCGTAATTATGGCCTTGGCCTTATATTTTTGCCGAACAGCTTCCAGGAACTGATAACGAGCCCGGCGGGCCGTATCTTCACTAGCGTTGGAGCCTAAATGTCCATAACCAACCTCAAAAGGCAGGTCATATTCTTTGGCAATATCTCTGACCAATATTTCATCTTTATCCGAATCAGCCCTGATTCCATGGTTAAAATGCGCCACGACGAGCCGTAGGCTCGTCGAGTCGCCAGTCGCTAGTCTATAGTCTTTAGTACCTAGTCTCCTTTTTTGACTGGTGACTGGTGACTGCTGACTGGTGACTATGTTTTTTTGCACCAACAGGTGCAATAAGGCCATCGAATCCACGCCTCCAGAAACTGCTAAAATATACTTCCCCCAAGGAATATTCACTCTCATCGCTTATAATCTTAGCAAGTCTGTGGTTGGATGGCTCTATAACTTGACGTTTTAATAATTTATACTATTAATGTGAAAGAAGCCGATTACTCTGGTGCAGAACAAACACCAATCGATGAAGATCTTGACTCCTTATCGCGGGAGGAGCTTATCAATGAAGCAAAAAGGTTACGAAATGGTATACGTGCACACCGTGATAGTAGTGGTCATGATCTTTGCTGGCACCACCCGGATTTATGGGGATTATTACCAGAGAAAACGGATCCATTACCAGTGGTACCTGAGGAACAAGTATTCTTCGAGGGTTGCAGGCGCTATTTCCAATCAATAAAAACTCAATTACCAAATGCGCCACGAACAACTATTGAATACGGAGGTAGCGAACAAGGACAGTAAAATGTTTCTTCTGGTACCAGGGGCGAGGATCGAACTCGCGACCTCAGGCTTATGAGTCCTGCGCTCTAACCATCTGAGCTACCCTGGCGTACCAAAGTGCTGGGTAAAAGTCCCGCGCTCTAACCAACTGAGCTACGCTGCCGCGTCAGGCATACACAAATACAGCAATAAAAGTATAGCAAAACAGATAAGATCTGATGAATTTTATTCTTCGGCTACTAGTATTTCGTCGACGGCTAAGACTTGCGGGTCTTCCGTAGTTGCCACCTCATAGATAAGTTCCATTACGTTACTCCTTTTTTGTTTTTGCTTTTAGTACCTGCGCCAATCATCAGGCATAAGCATCTTCCTGTCAAGAAAATTATGTTGTAATTAAATCCGCTTTATGCTTAACTTCTTGCGTTAGGATCTTATCTGTTCTTGTAGAGAGAACGTTCGAGGTGCGGCCCAAACCGAACCGATCGAGTTCGACCAACCAAGACTGTAAGGGGTCGTACCTACCAATTTTAAGTAAAGGAATCGAAAATCAATGTACAAACTATTTGTAGGTGGATTACCATTTTCCACCACCGATGACGAGCTAAAAGAAGCCTTTGCCGCTCATGGCACTGTAGCTTCAGCCGTCGTCATTCGCGACCGCGATAGCGGCCGGTCCAAGGGCTTTGGCTTCGTCGAGTACGAAAACGACGAGGAAGGCAAAGCCGCCGAGGCTGCCATGAATGGCAAGGACTTAGGTGGACGCTCTATCAGCGTTGCCCAAGCCCGCCCTCGCGAAGAACGCTAATTTTAGCCGACTTCAAAAAAAGCGCCCGTCTTGGGCGCTTTTCTTTTTATACCTAAATGTTTAATTAGAGTTGGCTGTCAAAGGTGTTTCAATATTCGCATTTTTAAAACATAGTCTTGGATCTAGAAAACCAGTATTAGGAAAGTCTACACCAGAATCTACTGCAACTAGGCAACTTACCGCGGTTTCTCCTAAGCGAAAATTGAAGCGCAGAAAAGTTGCCTCAAGATCTTTATCTCCTCGAATTAATTCACTCTCGCCTACACCTGCAATAGACACGAGTTCCCAATCTTTATCCTGGTGTAATCCATCGATGCTAACTCCTGTTTTTTCCACTCCCGTATTTACTGGTTTTGGTTTAGGTTTATCTTCTTCTCCACCACAGCCTGCAAGTAGAGCCAACGACACACCAAGTCCAGCCATCTCTTTTCTCATATGTCTAAAATATAGCATTTTAAGTAAAATGCAAGCACTAGCAAAATGGCAAATTGACATATTTTAGGTTACAGATTAGAATCAGTAGTCGGGATTTGGGCTAAAAGCCCTATTTTTAACGCGGGGTGGAGCAGTAGTAGCTCGCGTGGCTCATAACCACGAGGTCGCAGGTGCAAATCCTGCCCCCGCTACCAGAATTAGACTTAGGAGTCTCTTCGGAGGCTTTTTTAATCCTGAAGAAGCCGGCGGCCTAGTAGGAAGTCGCGCCATTCTTGTAGATTTTTGACAACTTTGGAACGATTGTCTGGCGAGGTTTGGCTGACAGCTTTTTCAAATAATTTTGGATCGACATGCTTTAGAGCCACTTCTTTGGATATCAACAAAACTTTTTCGCCCGGTGCTGCCAAACCCAAGAACTCGCGGGCGGCCAGCTCCAAATACTGGTCGGTCTCAAAGTACTTATTTTTAAGTGCCGCGTTCTCATTCTCCAGCTTCAAAACCTTGTTTTGTTCCTCCAAAACAGCCACCTTCTTCTGGAGTTGATAATTAGTCTGGATAGTCTTGACCGTGCTCCAGGCAATCGCCAAGAGTATGACTGTAAATATATAAAGCCCGATGTTACGCGGGTCGGTTATCTGCTTTCGCCGCCGGTCGTTCCAGAAGTTTTTGACTGTTTGTAGCACATCGCCATTATAACTTATACTGGGGTAGACGCGGGGGAGTAGCTCAGTGGTCAGAGCAGGCGACTCATAATCGCTTGGTCGCAGGTTCGAATCCTGCCTCCCCCACCACTCGATGCGGCGAATAAATTCGCCTTACTCGTGGCAAGCCATTCGCCGCATCGAGTGACCCCGAGCGGAGTCGAGGGGCCACAACCGAAACTTACTCGTGGTAAACCATAGGCCCTAGAAGTGAGGAGAGTGATTTCGAGCGTAGTCGAGAAACCATTATGAATTGGTATGTGTACATAGCAAGAGCCAAAACCGGCAGATTCTATACTGGTATGTCTACAAATCCAGTTACAAGATTAAATCGCCACAATTCCGGCGAAGGTTCGAAATTTGCCAAACAGCAAGGACCTTTTAATCTTGTATATGTTTCGCAAGCATATAAAAATAAGTTTGAAGCAAGAAGAAGAGAAATTCAGATTAAAGATTGGTCAAAGACTAAAAAAGAGAGGTTAATCAGTGGTGAATTCAAATAACGTCATAGTTGTATCGCATCCATTAATCGAACACTCTATGACCATCTTGCGTGACAAACGCACAAAGGCCGATGAATTCCGGAGGCATGCTGACATCGTGGCTAAGCTGCTTTTAATCGAGGCCGCCAAAGACCTAACCACCGCAAAATTGAAGATCGACACGCCGCTGGCGCCGCTTGACGGCCAGACTTTAAAATCCCGCGTGATTGTCGTGCCAATCCTGCGAGCTGGTATCTCGATGCTCAGTGCTGCTTATGAACTTTTGCCATCTATCGCCGTCGGCTTCGTTGGTTTGGTGCGCGACGAAAAAACCGCCATCGCCGATAAATACTATGAGAAAATTCCTAAAATTAATCCCGATGATGCCGTGTTCGTGGTTGACCCGATGCTGGCCACCGGCGGCTCGATGGACGAAGCTCTTAACATCGTTAAAGCGGCCGGCGCCAAAAAAATCGTGGTGGTAACGATTGTCTGTGCACCGGAAGGGCTGGAGCGAGTGCAAAAAAACCACTCAGAAGTACCAATCATCACCGCTGCGGTTGACGAAAAACTTGATGCCAACGCCTACATTGTGCCCGGCCTTGGTGATTTTGGTGACCGCTACTTCGCCACGGAATAAACCGTGCCAGACGAACTAATAATTTTCCTGGTCGGCCTAGTTACTAGCTTTTTGGCTGGACTCTCCGGCGGCGGTGCCGGTTTGATCATCCTGCCAGTTCTAATAGGCCTCGGCTTAGGTCCCATAGAATCCCTGGGCGCCTTGAAGATGGGCTTGATCGGCCTGGTGGTCAGCTCACTTTTTAGCAAGTCAGCTCGGCCCCACGTCCGTAAGGACCATTTACGGCCGTTAATTTTAATAGCAGCGGTTGCTAGCGTACTCGGTCCGCTCCTCGCTTTTAATTTAACTGATTCACAGGTCAAGTTTTTTAGCGGCGGACTGATTTTAGTTGTAGCCGTCGCCAGCCTGCTAACTTGGAAAATTGCTTCACATACTCGTCAAGTTAGTAAAAAATCGGAATACATTGGCTACGCATCATACTTTGTTGGCGGCGCAGTACTAGCCGGGTTCGGTGCTGGCGTCAGTTTATTAAATAACTACATCGTCATTGGATTGCTTGGCATGTCGTCTTTGGAATCTATTTCCACTCGCCGGATGGTCGGCTTGGTAGCCGTGCCGATTCAGTTTTTGATGTTCGCACTTGGCGGCCAAGTTAACTATCCAGCCGGTTGGATATTAATTGGCGCTATGGCTATCGGTGGACTATTAGGTCTTAATTATGCTGTCAAAAAGGGCAACGAATTCGTTAAAAAAGTCATGGCCGCCACCGCCATTGTCCTGGTAATTCTATTGTTTACTTAGAATCAATTCGTCGGGATTCCGGATGAAAGCGAGGGTTTTGTTTTGGCTTTGATCTTTCAAGCATCTCTGAATCGCCAAATTCCATTGGGAAAGTTGGTTTAAACTTTGGCCTATCCGGTCCCCACGCCGCGTCATGAGATACAGTTTTTGGCATCATATGACGCAAAATACGGGGGAGAAAATGTTCTTCTGGAAGTTTTGGTTTTCCTGTTTCTGCCATGCCTTAAAGTTAAGCAAAATGGCGTTTCAAAGGCAATACAAAAAAATAGCGGGGAAGAGGCCCTAAAATTTTTGTAATCAATCGTAAAAAAATTTAAATTAAAAAACTATTCTAACTTAAACTAAATACTTAACAAGTCAAGTATTTTATTCAAGTCGGTCAAACAAGTCTGAACCAACCGTTGTAAATCCTACACAAAATGAAATCTAAAGAAGAGAAGGTTGACTTTCTTAGGCAGCCTTGCCCTTGTTCCTAAGTCTATCCTTGAGTTTTTCTAAAAATGTCCCGGATTGTTCTCTACCGATAAGCCTATCATTATCTGTTAAGGGTTCAACCGGTAGCCTATCAATTGTTGCTTGGCCTTCTGGATATGGTTTAGAACCACCGAGCCGTGTCTTTGGTTTTTGCCGATAAGGATCAGACCGATGTGCAATTGGTTTTGGCGTCGCCGATTCAACTTGAAAAAGTCTCTCCGGTCCCGATGCTGGCGGGATTTTAGGCCTATCTTGCGTAGGCCTCGCAGCTGGTTCAATTCTTTCGATATCCGGGAAGTCAGTCAGAGGCACCTTTCCCGGCTCCTGGAATGGGCTTTCGGCTTGTGGTGCTTCTGGTCTTACCATAACTATATTATATAATCTTCCAAATTAGGCTGCAGCAGTAAGTCTTAGTTTTTTAGCTTTTATGTTTGTTTTTCGGTTGGACAATACTGCTTTAATTGCTGGGTGTTGTTTGGCTTTCTCAGTCGCTCTATCCCAAAAAGCCAGTTCCTTTAGGCGAGCATCCCTGGTGTAATACCAAGTCTTGGCTACCATTTCATCACTGGCCCAATATAAACACTCTAACCAGTGTATCTGGCTTAATGAATATGGCTCTCTGTTAGGTACTAATCTCTTGCCAGTTTGCACGGCTTCTCTATCCATTAAATACTTCGTCATCTCAATCTGTACTGGCAGATTCCTGCGTATCGAGCCGGCACTCGGTAATGCTATATCTTCCGGCGAAAAGGCAGTATTCAAAATAGAAATGCTATCAAAAGTTTTATTGTGGAAACCGACTGCTTGGTTGTAAGTTTCAACTATTGCAGTTTGGGGCGGTCTTTTTTTGGAACGTGATGCAACATCTAACTTATTCCAGAGTCTTCGGGCTGCAAGATTCTGTTCGGCAGTACTTTGGGGTGCCCATAGACCTTTTGTAGCTTTCACAAAATTATTCCTTGGGCTAAACTTGCCGATCGGATCAAAGTCTATTGGTTCGGCTGCAGCTGCAAGTAGGTTATCAGCTCTAAACCGTGCTATTTCAAGCACAAGACCGATTTGACCGATACCGGCAAATACTGGCCAGCGCGCTTCGCTAAAAAGAAGCATGTCGGGACGTATTTTTTCTCTTCTGAACGGTTTTCGAAAGGCCCGCTCGGCAGCAAGGCTCAATTCATACATTGTTTATATTTTAGCATAAAAGCTTATGTTTGACAATCTAGCGAATCTCTACAAAAATCTTTCTCTAAAAACAGATACGCACATGTCCATAATTATGACATATGTTCGAATTATGGACGTTCGATAAAACTAGAATGTTGGACCAGAATGTTAAAACAAAAAACCGTTGTTAAATCTAAAGTAATTTAGTGGTTTGGCCGTTAAGCGGCTGCTCTTTACGGGCCACGAATTCCTGCCACGATTTGGGTTCTGCTTCACGGTTTTTGATATTTACCAGTGCCATCATCAAATATTTAGCAATTTGCGGATTGGTCACCAACGCCAAGTGGTTATCAACGCACAGCCGGCGAATCATGTAACCGTCGCTTTGGTCTTTTTGTCCAGTTGGAATATTGATAGCTAGTTGAAACTTCTTTTGATTTATGGCCGAGGCCAGGCCCGGTTCTTTGTTTTCGGCAATTTTATATAAAAGTTTGGACTTAATTCCTTCTCTCGTCAAAAAAGCGTGCGTACCGGCCGTCGTATAAAAATGCCAGCCTTGAGAATAAAGTTGCTTTATTTCGTCGAGTAGTTTCGATTTAAAAGCATCGGTGATGCTAAGAAACAAGCTTTTTCCCTGCACTGTTTGATCGGCAGCCAGCCACGACGCCCAAAAGGCTTCCAGCAGGTCATCCCCCAGACAGGCCACTTCGCCGGTTGAGGCCATCTCCACCCCAGCCACCGGATCGGCGCCTTTCAGCCGATTGTAGGAAAACTGCGGGCTTTTGACACCTACGTAATCCAGATCCATTGTCTGATAGGCTTGCGGCTTTTCGACTCCCAGCATAGCCTCGGTGGCAATTTGAATTAAGTTATGGTTGGCAACTTTGGAGACAAACGGGAAGGAGCGCGAAGCCCGGACATTACACTCGATAACCTTTATCGCATTATCCTTAGCCACAAACTGAATATTAAATGGGCCGGTAATCTTGAGCTCGGCGGCGATCTTTTGGGTAATCTGCCTGGCTCGGCGGATGGTTTCTAAGTAAAGTTTTTGCGCAGGATAGGCCACAGTGGCATCGCCGGAATGAACGCCAGCGTTTTCGATATGCTCGGAAATAGCATAGATGAGAATTTGACCATTGGCCGCCACGCCGTCAATCTCGAACTCTTTGGCATTCTCGATGAATTTGGAAATAACCACCGGATGGTCGGGCGAAAGTTGAGCTGCACGATGCAAATAACCCTTCAACTCCCTTTCTGTTCGAACTACATTCATGGCACCGCCGGAAAGAACATACGACGGGCGTACCAAAATGGGGTATCCAACCCGCTTGGAGAACGTCTTGGCTTTACTTAAGCTACTAACTTCCGTCCACTCGGGTTGATCAAGTCTTAATCGGCCTAGCATTTGGGAAAACTTTTGGCGATTTTCTGCTCGATCAACCGACTGTGGTGAGGTGCCAAGAATTTTATAGCCGGCTTGATGGAGCGGCAAAGCCAGGTTGTTAGCAATTTGGCCGCCGACCGAAATGATAATACCGCTGTGATTTTCAAAGTCGGCAATGTCGCGAACGCGTTCCAAAGTTAGCTGTTCAAAATAGAGCCGATCGGAGTTGTCATAATCGGTCGAAACAGTTTCCGGATTGGAATTTATAATGATGGTCGGCAAATTGTAGGTTTGCAAAGTTTTGACGGTATTGACAGCGCACCAGTCAAACTCGACTGACGAGCCAATCGAATAAGGTCCCGAGCCGAGCGTGATTACAGCCTTGCTGGCCATCGGCTCAATATCATGTTCGCTACCGTGATAGGTCATATATAAATAATTAGTCTGGGCATCAAACTCACCGGCCAGAGTATCGATTTGTTTAACGACCGGTAATATGCCCCATTTTTTACGCAAGCTCCGGATTGACTCTTCATCGGATTTTTGAAAAGCGGCTATGGTTTTATCAGAAAAGCCAAGTTGCTTGGCCTGCCTAAGTAGTGCTTGGTTGAGCTTGGAGCCTTTAAGTTTTTGTTCATGAACGGCAATCCTAGCCATTTGGGTCACAAACCATTTATCGATGTTTGCCTTAGTGCTAACTTGCTCAGCCGTTAAGCCGGCTTTAAGGCACTCATAAATTGCAAACAGGCGGCTATCAGTTGGCTTTGAAATTTCGGCTTTTGGATTTTGGAAATTAAATTTATGAGAACTTAGGCCATCGGCGCCAATGTTGAGCATACGGACGGCTTTTTGCAAAGCTTCCGGAAAAGAGCGGCCAAGTGCCATAACCTCGCCAACGCTTTTCATTTCCGAACCGATATCTCGGTCACTGCTTTTGAGTTTTGATAAATCCCAGCGAGGTATTTTGACTGCCAGATAATCGAGGGCCGGTTCATAAAAAGCCGGGGTTGAGCCGGTAACCGAATTGGTCAGTTCGTCCAGTCGATAGCCAAGAGCTAGCTTCATGGCCACAAAGGCTAGTGGATAGCCAGTGGCTTTGGAGGCCAAAGCGCTGGAGCGAGAAAGTCTAGCATTAACTTCGATGACTCGGTAATCGCCGTTTTTGGGGTTAAGCGCAAATTGGATGTTGCACTCACCGATTATGCCCAGCTGCTCAATGGTTTTGAGTGAGACTCCCCGCAAGCTGTGATATTCGCTATTGGTGAGAGTCTGTGACGGCGCCACGACGATGCTTTCGCCGGTGTGGATACCCATTGGATCAAAATTCTCCATGTTGCAGACGGTAATACAGTTACCGGCGCCGTCGCGGACGACTTCGTATTCGATTTCCTTCCAGCCGTCTAAGTATTCTTCAATTAGAACCTGCGGCACAGCCTTCAGAGCCTCGCGAACTTTTTGTTTCAAAACATCTGGCGAAGATATTTTGCCCGAGCCAAGTCCGCCCAAGCTGTAACCGGCCCGCAACATAACCGGATAGCCGAGTTTAGCGGCTGCCCTAAGAGCTTGACTAATGTTGTAAGCCGCCTGACTTATCGGCGTCTTAACAGCGACTTTAGCTAGCTCGGTTTTAAAAAGATCGCGGTCCTCGGTTACTTTGATTGATTTTATTGGGGTGCCCAGAACCTTGATTCGGTATTTGCTAAGTACGCCAGATTCCGCCAATTCCAAGCCGAGATTTAGAGCTGTCTGGCCGCCGAAGCTTAAGGCAATGGCATCCGGTTTTTCGCGGGCAATGACTTTAGAAACCACATCGGCACGCAGCGGTTGGAAGTAAACTCGATCGGCCATATCGGCATCTGTCTGAACCGTAGCAATATTTGGATTAACTAAGACAGTCTGCAAGCCTTCTTGTTTGAGAGCCTTAATGGCTTGCGAGCCGGAATAATCGAATTCACCGGCTTGGCCAATTTTGAGACCGCCCGAGCCCAGGACCAAAACTTTTTTAAGCTTCAAACTACTCATCGCTCAGTTTCCCAAAACCCATGTCCATAATTACGACATATGTTCTTTTTCTGGACATATTGATGTATGTGTTCGGTCATAGTAGCTCCCGGAATTTGTTAAACAACCAGGCGCTATCGGTCGGGCCGGGCGTGGCTTCCGGATGGAATTGGACAGCAAAGAAAGGTTTGAATTTATGCACAATGCCCTCCACCGAATCGTCGTTGAGGTTCTTATATGTTACCCGCCAGCCAGCCGGCAGACTTTTGGCATCAACCGCATAGCCATGATTTTGACTGGTGATATAGCATTTATCTGTATCAAAGTTTTTGACTGGCTGGTTGTGGCCGCGGTGACCAAATTTGAGCTTATAAGTTTTGGCGCCAACGGCCAGTGACATCAATTGAATGCCAAGACAAATACCAAAAACAGGTTTGCTCTGCTTAAGCAGTTTCTTAATGATATTAATCGCTTCGGGATAATCGGTTGGATCGCCCGGGCCGTTGGATATGACCACACCGTCGTAATCTTCATTTGTAAAATCATAACCGCTGGGCACACGCTTGACGGTTAAGCCGAGATTAACCAGCGAACGCAATATGTTTTCCTTGGCGCCGCAATCTACTAGAACCACTGTTTTCTTTTGTTTGGGATTATAGATTTTTGGCTCGGTCGGCAGAACCTTTGGTGTTCTATAAAAATAACCTCTTAGATCATTTAGCTTACCGCCGATGACACCGTTCATGACGCCGCGCGTCCGCAGGTGTTTAGTCAAAGCTCGAGTATCAACACCGGAAATAATCGGTACGTTCTGTTCATTCAACCAGCTAATTAATGACTGCTGGCTATCAGCATGAGACCAATCCGGTGACAACTCGCTAACTACCACCCCGGTTACATGAATTTTTTGCGACTCCCAATTTTTTTGACTTTGAGCACCGTAATTGCCAATCAAGGGATAGGTAAAGACTAAGATTTGGCCGGCGTAGGACGGGTCGGTTAACGACTCAACATAGCCGGTCATGCCGGTATTAAAGACGACCTCGCCGGGTCGTCCTTTTTTTATCTTGCTGGCTTCCACGCCTGCAAAACTTTTGCCGTCGGCCAGAATGAGTTTAGTTTGGGCCATATAAAAAAATACCGCTCCTTGCGGGGCGGTAAACCTCCTTGGTCATAGGCCAATACTTGCGCATGATTTGTAACACGTTGTGACTAAGTTACCAAAACCGCTTTAATATAGCAAGCTTAAGCTTTAAGGGCTTGTTTGATGCGCTCGGCGGCCGGCAGTTTTTTATCAACTTTTTTGAGGGCTTCGGCGGCATCTTGGACAGAGTAGCCCAGCGCCACTAGGCCTTGCAAGGCTTCATCACCCGGATCAGCCATGGTCGTTAAAAATTCGGTGGCTTGCTCGGCAGCCGGCAAACCAACCTTATCTTTCAGGTCAACTACTACGCGTTCGGCGGCTTTACGGCCGACGCCTTTGGCCTGTGAAATGAACTTAACGTCGCCACCGGCTATCGCCTGGCGGACGTGCTCGATTGAGGCAACGCTTAAAATTGCTAGTGCCATCCTCGGGCCAATACCTTTAACTGACAACAATTGCTCAAATAGTCTTTTTGATTCTTCGGTTCTGAAACCAAATAAATCAAAAGCATTATCGCGAATTGATTCATGAACGTAAAGTTTGGCTTTAGCACCGACTTTTAGAGCCCCAAAATCTTCGAAACTGACCAGCAGACCATAACCCACACCGCCAACATCCAAAATTACGGCCTGTCCGATTTTTTCGGCAATCGTACCTTCCAATGTAACAATCATTATTCTATTATCCCATCAAATCCTGTTTCCAAGGAGCCTCCTTGGAATGGTGGGGAATATGGTTTAAAATTCTTCTATGCCAAGTCGCAATCTCGAGAAAATTTATCTTGAGGATAGTTTCTATCACGTCTATAACCGTGGTGTTAATAAGCGAAGGATTTTTTTACAAGATAGAGACTATGCAGTATTTCTTAGTTTATTGAAAAGGTATCTTGATAAAACACCAGTCAAGGATAATAAAGGAAGAGAATACGAATGGCTGCATAAGAGAATAGAGTTGTCAGCATTCTGTCTCATGCCAAATCATTTCCATCTTCTGCTGTATCAAAAAGATTCAAGAGCTATGACGAGACTTCTTAGTGGTCTCTGTACTTCTTATACAGGTTTCTTTAATAAAAAATACAGTCGTTCAGGCCCTCTCTTTCAAGATCGATTTAAAGCTTCTCTCATTACCAGGGATGAGTATCTGCAACACATATCGCGTTACCTTCATTTAAACCCTCCTAATTACAGACAATATGAGTGGTCAAGCCTTCCCTACTATTTAGAAACTAGAAGTGCTGGTTGGTTAAATCCTCAGCGGATACTGGATCTTTTTGAAGGGGATGATTACCAAAGTTTTGTTGCCAATTATGAAGATCATAAACGTGTCATTGATGAAGTAAAATCTCAGCTAGCGGACACATAATTCCAAGGAGCCTCCTTGGAATGGCTATTTTTGTTGATGGGTCATGGCGTGTGTGATGGCGCAAGCGAGGGCGTCGGCGCAGTCATCAGGTTTGGGTACTACTTTTAAACCCAGCAGAACGCGTACCATTTCTTGGATTTGTTTTTTGTCGGCTCGGCCATAGCCTGTAAGCGCTTGTTTAATCTGTAACGGTGTATATTCAGAAATTTCAAGTCCAGCTTGCTTGCCGGCGACTATGGCTACACCGCGGGCTTGAGCTACCGCCATGGCGGTGGTGACGTTTTGGGCAAAGTACAGTTTTTCAACCGCCATTTCGGCTGGTTTGGTTCCAGCAATAATTTCGGAAAGTTCATCAAAAATAATGGCCAGACGCTGGGCATCGTCTTCTTTTTGCGGTGTCCGGATGACACCGCCGTCAACGAGCATCAGCTTGCCATTTTTGGCAACCTCAATAATGCCAAAACCCAGTAAACCGGTGCCGGGATCAATGCCGATTATGCGCATATTGATTCTTGATAAGATAGCCAGCTGCTAACAGAGGCAAGCTCCAAAAAATCCAATCAGCATAGAACTGCCAAGTTTTTAGAACACTGAGCAGATCTCTCGCTCTTAACTTGTTGGAAATTTCTCCGCATGTTCCATAAATTTCTGTTCGGATCTGGCTATGGATCGGAAAACCAACCCTTAAATTCCCCCGTCCAACACTATACGGAATCCCGGGGCAATTCCAACCAATCGACTCGTAGTCAAGGCTGTAATTTGGAGTTTTAAAGTAGATAAGTGTAGTCGTCAAAAGGCTGAGTGCGAAAATAACTAATATAAATTTTTTTAATGTTTTCACCAGTTCCATCATAACAACCTTAGACTCAGATATTAATGTCCTCAGGAATGTCGAAGTTGGTATAGGTATTGGTCGCTTCTTCTATATCTTCCAAAGCGTTCATCAAGTTGATGACTTTGCGGGCGGTGTCAGCTTCTTCGATTTTGATGATGGCGTTTGGTTCGTACCCAATCTGGGCCTCAACAATTTCCAGCCCGGCCTCGATTAAAGCTGAGCGGACTTTGGCCAGTTCGTTGGCAGGGCTATAAATAACCGTTTCGCCGGTTTCTGGCTCTTCATAAATATCGTCGGCGCCGGCTTCGATAGCCTTAAGTTGCAAGTCTTCGCCTGTTCCCTTCACTCGAATTATGCCCTTATGAGCGAACTGAAAGGCCACACTACCCGGGTCAGCCAGATGACCACCATGCTTGGTAAAAGCCAGTCGAACTTCGGGATATGTCCGATTTTTATTATCGGTTGCTACCTCAACGATCACGGCGATACCGCCCGGCCCATAGCCCTCATAAGTAATTTCCTCTAGTTGGGCGGCTGATTTATCTTTAACGCGCTGAATCGAACGCTCGATGTTGCTCATTGGCATATTGGCAGCTTTGGCTTTTTCAATCACCATAGCCAATGCCGAATTTAAGTTTGGGTCGGTGCCGCCGCGAGCGGCAATGGCAATTTGATTACCAAGTTTGGTAAACAGCGCGCCGCGCTTGGCGTCCGTCACTCCTTTTTTTCGTTTGATTGTGGCCCATTTACTGTGCCCTGACACCTCGACTCCTCTCTCCTATATTTTAGCAGTCGCGGGTTTTTTGCGGTGTTTGTGGATAGCCAAGACAAATATCAACACGGCGCCGTAAAAGCCGAGCATGCTAAAGGTGCTAATAGACCGATGCAAAAAGATTGATGGAATGCTCGAAAACCAGTGGGCAATGTCTAAAATGTAAGTCAAAAGCAAGTTGGCCGGCCAAGCCAGCCAACCGGCAACCGGTGTTAACCACATACCGCCGGCTGCAGCGATGGCGGATAGCAGCATGGCAAAAGGTATCAGCGGCACTACTAAAGCGTTAGCTACTAAGGCGACTAAAGATAATTGACCGAAGCTTGCCATAATCAGCGGCAGGGTCATGATTTCCGCACAGAGTGTTTCAATGACCACCATAGTCAAATTTTTTGGCCGGCGTTTAAATCTTTGAGCAACTAGTGGTGCAATCACCAACACCCCAAAGAAGGCCAAGAATGACAAGTACCAACCTAGATCGCCCCACACATAAAAAGGATTGGCCAGTCCTGTAACAGCTGCCGCCAGAGCGATAAGCAGAACCGGTTTGAATTTGCGGCCGTAGTACCATGCCCACAACCCAAGCACAGCTACAAGTGAGGCTCTGACAATTGAGGCACTAAAGCCGGTCATTAGTAAAAAGCCGGCTATCAGTAATAATGAAGCTGCCAGACGCTGAAATTTGGAGCCAAGTTCCAACCGTGATACGGCCCGAATGATAATGGTCAAGTTATAGCCGGATACGGCAACGATGTGAACTAGTCCAACCATAATCAATTGAGTGGTTAATTCGCTTGGCAAATTATTGCGCTGGCCGATTAAAAGACCAAGACCAAACGAAGCATTTGGTTCGGGCAAGGCGCTGTACATGCCGGCCTTGAAATCGCGCGTAAAGCGATTCATGAAAGCATTATCCTCGCCAATTTTATCGAGCTGGGCATAAGCTATTCTGGCTTGATTGGCACCGCGCATCGGATAAATTTTGCCGGAAATTAGGACTTGGTCGCCACGGTAAATCATTGGCTCGCCAAAGCCGCTGATTTTAAAACTGCCGGCCAGCGGCTGACTGTCGGGCGCTAGCTGCACATTTTTAACAGTGAACTCTAGCTGCGAGGCAGTGGAATAAATGGCATCGCTTGAGGCTATTGCCTGAATAGTCACTTGCTGACCACTTAAGGATTTAATCTGACCGAGTTTTTGCGCGAACGCTCCGCCGCGCCACAAGCCTAAGCTCAGACCGAAAAGGACCACTAATATTAGAACGATCGTTCTTTTTGGTCTGAGCGATAAACAAAAAACAATAAACAATAACCCCCAAATTGGCAGTTCAAAGGAAATTATTTTGGCCAGGCCAATTCCGACGAGCACAGCCAGACAGGCCACCGTCAGCAGCGTCGTCCGCCGAAACCGCCTCATAATCTGTCAATCATTACACAATGACAGCCAAAAATTAACTGCTTACGTTTTTAACTTAAAAAGCCTGACATAAGGTCAGGCACTGTAGTGGAGGGCCCGGCGGGTCTCGAACCCGCGACACGCGGCTTAAAAGGCCGCTGCTCTACCAACTGAGCTACGGGCCCTCGTCGCGATTAAAAACGAGCCTCGAAGGCCCGTCAATCACATCTTAGATTATCTGACTTTCGCCAAAAAAGTCAATCTGTTATCAATGTCGTTTCGGCAGTTTAAATGAACCTTTGGACCATAGCGAGATGAAGCTGGCTAGGGCGCCGGCTGTTATTAACCAAGATTGATTATTGTTTAGGAACTTCCAGATTACTGAATCATAGGTACCGTCCGGTAAGGCCGTGCCTAAAAAGGGCACGGTGATTAATATCATAAGTGCGGCTCCGCATAGTCCGGCTGCCAAACCGAGAACGGACTGCAGTTGGCCCCGTGGTTGATTACGAACCAGCAAAAGCGTCAGCAAACTTGGCCCAAAAACCAGAATTAAATTAGTGGCGTCGGAGCTAATCGAGCTAATGTTTGTCTGATGCAGTAAGTTACCAATGTCAGCGCTGGCCAGACTGACTAGTACAAAACCGGCACAGACAGAGAAAAAGAACATCGCCCCGTTGCTTTTCAAAAAATAAACACTGGCTGCCGGCAGCAAAAGCAGAATTAATAGTATTATTTCGGCCATGCGCCAATTTTAGCATGCCTGCCCCGTCTATCTGGCTTTGGCAGCCATGTCCATAATTACGACATATGTCGTAATTATGGACATGGCGTTCTCTGATTATGGATCAGATACCCTCTAATTATAGGAAGTCTTATCTGGGCTGTTAGAAACTTAGCTGGTTGCCTTCGGTCAAACCAAAGTAATTGGCTCGGCCGGCATTCAACTCTAACACGTACTTGGCCGGCGGCTGATTGGTAAATGACTGCGGGTTGCTTGATGGCTGTACGTTAAGCTGTCGATAGACAACTTTTTTGTCGGCTGATAGCCAAATGATATCAATGGCAAATTGCATATCTTTGGCCCAAAAGCTATAGCTGCCCGGTTTATCAAACACAAACAGCATGGCCTCGCTTGGGCCAATGCATGGTTTATCGCCTAGACCCTTTTGTTTGTCTTTTTCGTTTTCCGCCCTTTGGATAAAAAGATTGGCCTGATTTATCTGAATGGTCTGATTGTGATCCAAGGTTTTGGCGCAGGACAAATTACCAACAGAGTTAGCTAGCACGAGCGATACAGCTAGCAAAATAAAAATAATTAAATACTTGAGCTTTGCCATTTAAGCGCCGACGCGGTCTGTTTTTTGACGCCGCATTGCATTTTGCTCAACGTAGTCAATAATTTTTTCAGCCACGTTGCGGCCGGTAACCTGCTCAATCCCAAAACCGGGCGAGGAATTTACCTCCAGGACTAAAGGCCCCCGCTTACTACGAATTAAATCAACGCCGCAAATAGCCAGCCCCATGGTTCTGGCGGCCTTAATTGCCGCCTTGCGTTCCCCGTCAGTCAATTTGATGGTCGTGCCTTCCCCGCCCTGATGCAAGTTGGAGCGAAATTCTTCTTCGAGATTAATGCTCTGGCGCTTCATCGAGGCCACTACCCGACCGCCGACCACAAATGCCCTAATGTCGCTACCCTCGGCTTCTTCAATATATTCCTGCAGCAGGATATTAGTGCCTTCTTCTTCCATCAGATAAAAGCCTTGCAATACCGACCTGGCGGCTTTTCTGGTTTCGGCCAATACCACGCCGCGGCCGTGCGTACCACGGGCCAGTTTGATAATAATCGGCGGACCTCCAAGTTCCTCTACCAAACGCTCTATCTCTTCAGCGCTCAGTCTGCCTCTTGAAAAAATAGTCTTGGGAATATCAATGCCAGCCCGCGATAATATCTGAACCGAACGCAGCTTGTCGCGCGAGCGCACAATGGCAATGGAGCTCGCAGTGGTGAACACGCCCCGCATCTCAAATTGACGAACAATGGCTGAGCCATAACGCGTGAAAGACGAGGCTATGCGTGGGATGATAGCATCAATACCTCTTAGAATCTGCCCTTCATAAATCACCACGGGATTATTTTGTTCTATTCTAGCCTCGCATTGGGTGTAGTTAATAACCTGGACTTCGTAGCCACGCTTAATAGCTTCTTCTTTCAGCCTTTTGGTCGAATAGTTGCCTGGACCCTTGGACAAGATAGCAATTTTCATAATGCTTACTTTACCTCGTAACGATACTTCGTTCCCTTTTTAGGGTCAACAATAAAACCGTGACTGCGTAAAAAGCGTCTGCCAATTAGTACTCCCTTCATCATTAAAGAACGATCAGCCAAGCTGATCTGAATAGGATACTGTACCTCTCGTATAACAATCGTGGTTGGGATAACGTAGCGCTTAGAAACAATGCCATTACTGCTCCTGACGTCCTTCAAGACAAAGGAATTAACTGCCACTTCTTGCTTTCTGCCGTAAGGACGGAAGCTAAGAGCTGGTTCTCCGGTGGGTAAGACTATTTTTTTGATCCGTGTAGCATGGAGACTGCCAGAAGTAGCACCTGTATCAATTTTTGCGACTAAGTTGAAAAGTCCAAAGTCAGGAAAACTGACCTTTTCAAAAGCACCAATTAGTTTGGACTTCTTCATAGGTAGTATATTATAATATCTTTTACAACATTAATCAATATGTGCCGGCTGGATATCGAATTGATTATAAAGAGCATCGATCAAAGATTTGGCTGGAGCTAAACTGTCTCGATGATCCAAAACCGATTGTCTGCTGTAGAGCGCTGCAATTTTAGACCCAGGCTTAATTTTGGTGCCAAGCGGAACAATTCTTTGAACTAAAAGTTGATTTTCTTCCCGACTCAATTGATAGCCACTCTTGATAAAAGACAGCTCGTTAGATTGAAACGAATATATCCCCGAACTTGGAGTTTTTTTGATTAGACCGGTGTTGGTTGATAAAGAATGGAATATCATCAGGCTGCCTTGAGCTGGCACTAAGTCAACCGAAAAATCGTCTATTGTGTAATCGAGACCGCTTAGTTCTAGAATGTGTAGTAATAAAAATGGGATATCTTGCGTGGGTCGATAAAGCATGGTCAAAAGTGGCGTCACGCCAGTTAAACGTTGGTTGATTTCCAGCAAATATAGGTGGCCGGCTTTATCTACTAGGAAATCCAGTCCAAAGATTCCATGGTAGCCTGTACTAGCGAGTTTATCGCCAACGACTTTGGCGAGCTTTGTCATCTCTTTGTGCAGCGGCTCCATACCAAGTCCATAAGAAATTTCGGCACCAGTGAATTTTTCAGTGGCCAGATTTTGTGGGTTCAGTAATTCCGGGGCATTAACAATCTGCTTTTGCACCGGACCAATCAGTGTGTCATATTTGGTCACGCAACATTGCAAGCTTCGTTCGGCAGCTGAGTCGATATATTGAGAGATAACAATTTTAGGATTTTTTGGCCGATTTAATCTAAAAACCCCTAGTGCTTCATTCAAGTCACTTTCCTGATTAATTAAAAATGTGCCTCTACCGCCGCTCATTGTCTCATGCTGAAGTATCAGTGGTTCGCTACTGCTTTGAATATCAGCCAAGCTCCCGATTTCGGACAGCCTTTTAATTTTAAAAGGCGGAAATGGCAACAGCTTGCCAAACTCTTGCCGGAACAAGGCCTTGTTTTCATAAAAGGGGCACGATAGATTCGTTCCTAAAAGTTTAAAAGTGGCCTTTTGGAGAGGCGGTGGAATCTTTAAACCAAGCGGCTTGTATGTTAAAACGTGGTGATCTTTATATTCATCTACCAGCTGCTGCTGAAAATTAGCGTTATTGAGTAGGCTTTGACTATTCAGACGAGGCAGCTCAATGCCGAGGCTGGCTAAGGATTCAACCGCTGGAGCGCCTTGATCGGCAATGTCCCAGCCGTAATAGGCCGCGATTTTATAATCATCAAACCACTGCTGTGGTCCTAGTCTGGAAAAAGGGCTGATGCCAACGCCCAGTAACTTCAGTGACTTCTTAAAGCTGACTTTCATCAGCTCATTGTGAAGTCTCCGCGGGCTAAAGTCTAGAATTTCTTTTCGGCTGAGAGAGGGAGGCGGAACCCCGTACCGAAAGCCATGATACGAATCATTCTCGTCTTAAAGGACCGAGGCTTTCTGGTACGTTGGGTAACCTAATTTGGATGCGCAATAAGAGGTGTTAGCCGCTGCCGGCCACTCGGCGGTAAACAAACCAAAAGAAAACAATAATCAGCAGAATAATCATGATTATCATGGGTATAAACCCAGCACTTAGCTCCGAGTGCTTCGCACGCATCCGCCAACGGCGGATAATCTCGGAGACTAGGTGCTGGGTAAAGCCCTTTTGGTTATGTTTATGCATTTACTAGCATTTTAGTAAGCACGGTTAATAAACACAACTGCCTTGATAATTACTGCATTTTATAGAATAATATACTTCCTATGGCCTCTTGTGAGAAAACCTCATCTGATATTGAATCAAGACATAGGCAAGCCCTACGCCGCATTTTGGAATTGGTACAAGAGCGAAATGAGTTATTTGAACTAGTTGATGATCGTCATAAGAAAGCTTATACCGATGATTTAACTGGCTTGGCTAACCGGAGAGCTTTTGACGAGAAACTATCGGCATTAGTAGAAATCGCTCATCAAAACCAAGAGCCTATAGCTATCATTTTTGTCGATATCGATGGGCTTAAGCGGGTTAATGACAACTTCGATCATCAAGAAGGCAATAAAGTCATCCGGACAGCCGCTGAGACGCTAAAGTTATTTGAAAACGACGGGGATTTGGCTGCTCGACTTCATGGAGATGAACTCTGCTTAGTTATGCCAGGTTTTAGGCCTATTGAGGGAATCTCCTCAGACCAGCTTTTAGAGGAAACTGGGAGTTTGGTTAAATATATTACCGAAGCGGCTATAAGAAAGTTGGGTTTACCGGAAGATTTATATGTAGGTGCCGGCGTCGGTATGGCTATGCTTATGCCTGGAGACCTCCCGGGCGATCTTATGAGACGTGCTGATAATTCTTTGTTAGCTTACAAAGCCGCGCGTAAAGATCAATTAAGAAGCATAGGTGTGGTTTTTCAAGACGAGCGTTTGCTCGATAATTAAAATAGGCCGCGTTTTTTGGTTTGTTTGAATTGAGATAAGAGTTCCTGTTGTTCTTTGGTAAGTTTAGTAGGTGTATCAACGATGACTGTGACGATGTGGACGCCCCTGCCCTGAGCTTTGTCGAAGGGGCGGCCGGAGCCTTGCAGGTGAGGCACGCCATGGCCGGACAATTTAAAATCAGTACCGGAATTGGTGCCGGCCGGCACCTTCATCTTGACTTTGCCATCGACTGTTTCAACATCAATTTCCGTGCCCAGTGCCGCTTCAACTATGCCAATATGCTCGTTGGATAGAATCAAGTCGCCTTCGCGGGTGAACTGCTTGTGCGGCTTGACGCGGATATTAATGTAAAGGTCGCCCTTGGGACCATCGGTAATTGCCTCGCCATGTTCCCGCAAGCGAATAGTGGCGCCATCATCAATGCCGGCTGGAACTTTGAGTTTAATAGTTTGGCGTTGGCGATGCGTGCCTTTGCCGCGGCAGACGGTGCAGGCTTTTTCGGGGATTTTGCCCTTGCCTTTGCAGCTTGGGCAAGGGGCAGCTTGTTGGATATTACCAAAAATCGTGCGCATGACGTTAGTAACTTGGCCTGAGCCTTTGCAGGTTTCGCAGGTCTTGAGTTCATAGCCCGGCTCAACGGTTGTGCCCTTGCAGTGCTCGCAGGTATCTTCCATGTTGAGGTTGAGCTCGGTCTTAGTGCCGAAAACGGCTTCCTCGAAAGAAATTTCCACATCGGTTTCCATGTCGCGGCCCCGCCGAGCACGGCGGGACCCCGAGCCTGTCGAGGGGCCGCCGCCAAAGAAACTGCCGAGAATGTCGCCCAAACCTAGATCGCCAAAATCAAAATGAAATTCCTGTTTACCCTGAGCGAAGTCGAAGGGCCCAAAACCACCGAATCCTCCGTCAGAAGCAGCGCTGGTACCAACACCGGCATGGCCGAACTGGTCGTAGCGCTGGCGCTTGGAACTATCTTTTAAGATCTCATAGGCTTCATTGACTTCTTTGAATTTTTCCTCATTGCCACCGCGGTCCGGATGGTGCTCTACCGCCAACCGCCGGTAAGCTTTTTTAATCTCGTCAGCACTAGCTGACTTATTCACCCCCAATATTTCGTAATAATCCCTTTTTGCCATAAGCTAGTCCCGGCCCGGCCCGCGGCGAGTTGCTCCAATAAACTGCAACTCGTTAAGCCCTACGCCCTTCTGGCATTCACGCAGTAGCCGTATCAGGTTTGCCTGATTCATCTTGGCCTCATCTCTCTTGGGGTCAGGTGAATCGCCCTCCCAACTGAAAGTAGTTATTCGTTGAGAAGAACCATGTGGTTGGTTGACAATTCGTACCTTGTACTCAAAATGATTCGGCTCGATCATGGTTTGCTCTAAATAAACTCCTGGCGCCTCAAAATGATCACTAGGGCTACGCAGCTTGAAATAACCAGCAGGAACATAACCAGTTTTTACTGTCAGACCCGTCTTGCTATCCCATCGCCATGGAATATCCATTACTATATCCTCGACCAAGGTCGAGAGTTCGGAAGTTACAGGCCTTTCAGAAGTTCTGTCTAAGTTTGGTTTGTGGTGTGGGTTAGGTGGCATTTTTAAACCCCTCATTCAGCCATTTTTTGGCGCTTGCTGAAATCTGACTGACAGGCGTTGCTGTAAGGGAGGGCGTTTCATAACTATGAAGTTTGGCAACTTCGCGCTCAATTTGGTCAAATAAATTCTCGCGGCTTTCCATCATTAGCAAAACCTCTTCGCTCTTTTCTATTTTACCTTTCCACCAATAGGCCGAGCTGACTGGCATTTGTCTGACACAGGTAACTAGACGTTTTTTGAGCAAGACTTCGGAAATTTTATCGGCCTCTTT
>MGCU01000025.1:0-14535 GCA_001790525.1 Candidatus Saccharibacteria bacterium RIFCSPHIGHO2_12_FULL_47_16b | reverse complement strand
TTCGGCCAAAGCTCACACTCGGATCTTCAACGATTGGTGGCTCGCCTGGACTTTCAGCACCCGACATTATTCCTCCTTCTTGTCGTCGATGACTTCGCCTTCGACTGGTTCGTCTTTGCTTTTGTCCTTCGAAGCCTTGGCGGAGGAAGATTTGCCACCTTTTTCGCCCTCCTTCGCTGAAGCTTCTGAGGACTCGTCCGCTTTGGCGGACTCGTACATCTTGGCGCCAATTGGCATGATGCGGTCACTCAAGTCTTTAGCGGCTTTTTCCAGTTCCTCCTTGTCGGTTAGCTCCACGCTTTTCTTAGCCTCGGTAATGGCCATATCCAATGTTTTGACATCTTCTTCACTAAGTTTGTCTTTATATTCGGTCTTCATTTTTTCGGCTTGGTAAATAGCATTCTCAAGCTGATTCCTAATCTCTACCAGTTCGCGCTTCTTTTTATCCTCATCGGCGTGAGCCTCGGCCTCTTTGGCCATTTTCTCAACCTCATCTTTACTAAGACTGCCGCTTTCTTTGATGGTTATGCTTTGTTCCTTGCCGGTGCCTTTGTCTTTGGCCGTCACGTTTAAAATACCGTTGGCGTCAATATTAAAGGTGACTTCAATTTGCGGCACGCCGCGCGGTGCCGGCGGAATACCATCCAGTACAAAACGACCCAAGCTTTTGTTATCGGTAGACATTTCCCGTTCGCCCTGCAACACATGAATCTCGACGCTATTTTGATTATCGGCCGCTGTGGAGAAGACTTCGCTTTTGCTGGTTGGAATAGTGGTGTTACGGGTAATTAATTTGGTTGAGACGCCACCGAGTGTTTCAATGCCCAAAGATAGAGGCGTCACATCAAGTAGCAGCACATCCTTAACCTCGCCTTGGAGCACGCCGGCTTGGATGGCGGCGCCGACGGCTACGACTTCATCGGGATTAACACCCTTCATCGGCTCTTTGCCAAAGATCTCTTTGACCTTTTTATGGACGGCTGGCATACGAGTCATACCACCGACTAGCACTATGGCGTCAATGTCGGCGGCCTTGAGTTTGGCATCTTTCAAAGCTTGTTCGCATGGCTTAGCGGTCTTTTCAATCAGATCGGCCACTAAACTTTCCAGTTTGGCGCGGGTCATTTTGTGCTCGAAGTGTTTTGGCCCTTCGGCATCGGCTGTTAGGAATGGCAAGTTAATATCGTATTCGGTTGTAGTTGAGAGTTCGATTTTGGCTTTTTCGGCCTCATCGCGCAATCGCTGCGTGGCGGCTTTATCATCAGATACATCGATGCCGCTTTCCTTTTTGAACTCTTCGGCCAGATAGTTAACAATCGTGCGGTCAAAGTCGGCGCCCCCAAGATGGGTGTCGCCATTGGTGCTTTTGACTTCAAAAACGCCTTCGCCTAGTTCCAAAATGGAAATATCGAAGGTACCGCCGCCAAGGTCAAAAACGGCAATTTTTTCGTCCTTTTTGCCAGCCTTGTCCAGACCGTAAGCCAAAGCAGCGGCAGTTGGCTCGTTGATAATCCGCTTAACTTCCAAACCGGCAATTTTGCCGGCATCCTTGGTAGCTTGACGCTGGGCATCGTTGAAGTAGGCCGGCGTAGTGATTACCGCTTCGGTAACTGGCTCGCCCAGGAATTTCTCGGCATCGGCTTTGAGCTTAGCCAAAATCATGGCCGAAATTTCCTCTGGACTATATTCTTTGTCGGCCAATTTAACCTTAACGTGGTTATTGGCCTTAACCATCTCGTAGCCCATCAGTTTAAGATCGCGCTGAATTTCTTCGTCTTCCCAGCGCCGACCCATCAAACGCTTGACTTCATAAATGGTGTTTTTAGGGTTGGTGACCATCTGGCGGCGGGCGACTTGACCGACCAAACGCTCGCCGGCTTTATTGACGGCTACCACACTAGGTGTGACACGACCGCCCTCCGAATTTGGGATAATCTCGGCTTTGCCGGCTTGCATAGCCGCCATGGCCGAGTTAGTTGTCCCTAGATCAATTCCAATAATTCTTGCCATATGTGTACTCCTCTTAATCTCTTAATTTTCAATTCTCAATTCACTATTTTCAATGGATTTACAGTTATCAATTTTCAAAACCGATGACATATTAGTTCCCCTCTAACAGTTGTGAGCGCCTGGCCATTAGCCTTGATCGCGTGTCACTACTTGGGTAACCCTTTCGCAAAGTAAAATTGACCAGCCTTAACTCAATACTTCTACTTTCCGTCGGATCTAGTTTCTCTAAAACTGTACCTCCAATTGCAAGAGCATATAACTGCAAACGACTGAAGCGATCAGGGAATAATTCTCTTGCTGCCCTTGTTTGTTCTGTCCTGAGTCCCAAAAGTCCCATATTACTTCTTCCCCCTTTTTACTTTAACCATGGCTGGGCGAACCACTTCGTCGCCGATTTTGTAGCCAGCTTGAAGTTCCTCGCTAATAACTTCGTGCTTGCCATCACCGTCCTCCATATGAACAGCTTCATGCAAATGGGGGTTAAAGTGTTGGCCAACCGTCTTAATCCGCTTCACGCCAAGGCTGGTCAAAAGGTTCTCGAATTTTTTAGCCAAAACCTGAATGCCTTTTACGTAATTATGGCTGGCTAGATCTTTTGGGGTATGATTAAGTGCTCGTTCCAGATCGTCAATAGCCGGCAAAAATTCGCGCACCACCGTCGCTTTGTAGAAGTTAGCCAGCTGCGAGCGCTCTTCATCTGTCCGACGGCGCAGATTAATCGAGTCAGCCCTTTCGCGCTGCAACGCCTCTGTTAACTCGGCAATCTTCTGCTCCAGTTCCTTGATAGTTGTCTTTTTCATTTTTGCGCCTCTGGCGTAAAGCCCAAGCAAGCGCCCAGAGCTCTAGTTAATAAGCAATCAGCCATCGACCTTCCTTCACTCATTACAGGAAACGCGGAATTTACAGGACCCTTACCGTCAAGAGGTAATCCCATCCGGCTATCTTTCAAGACTTCACCCACTATCGGATGAGTAGCAACTTTTTTTCCCAAAGAAGTTCTTTTAGATCTCGCTACAAAAAAATCCAAATTGCAGCCTGGGCATAAACTCTCATTTTCAGCCGGAATTGCGGCTATCAATCGCGCAGATGCGGTTTCAAACCCTGCTTGGCTAGACATAGAGTGTGTCCTCCAGGGCTTTGCCGGCTCGGCCAACCAAGCCCATTACCTCTCGATAACTTTGACGCGTCGGACCGAGTATACCGATGTAACTGCGGTCAGAAAATGGGCTGCGGAAGCGGCTGATGATCAGCGAGCAGCCGGCGGCGCGACCAATCGGGTTTTCGCTACCAATGTAGACAGAAAGCGGTTCGTTTGGCGCTGCCTCATAAAGCCAAGGTTCCAGATTGTCCAGCAACCTCGCAACTTGCTGGACTTGGCCCGGATGCATAAACTCTGGCTGGCCAAACAGGTTAGACAGGCCGCTCATGTATAGCTGTTCACCAATCGTCGCTAAGCCAAGGTTATGAGTTAGCTCCACCAAAGTATCGACGGTGTTCCGAATCGTTTGTTCTGGCAGACCGCCGCCCGCCACGCGAGCCGCTAGAGCTCGCTCAACTCTTTCCTTCGGCTTTTTAATATCGCCAGATTTAGATAACTGATTTACATAAAAGCGGTAGCCTTTATCAGTCGGAATTCGGCCAGCACTGGTATGCGGATGCGTGACGTAGCCCTGTTTTTCTAGCTCGGCCATTTCGGAGCGAATAGTGGCGCTAGAAACACCAAAAGCCCTAGCCAACAGATGACTGCCAACTGGGGCCGCTACCTCGGCATATTGTTCAACAATCGCCGCCAATATCTTTTCTTGTCTTGGACTCATAAACTAGCACTCAACACTACTGAGTGCTAGTTTACAAGAGTTGGCAGTTGCAAGTCAAGACTGCCAGCCATAGGTGTCAATCCCAGTGGAACCGGCTTCGCCGTCCCGTCTCTGGCGGGAGTCCCACGGGATTGACCCCGTGGAATTCCGCTATGCAGCGGACAATTCCACTTGGGGTCAAGACTGCTAAAAATCAGCTGCCTGTCAGATACACTTGGAGCTGTTGGTGGATTTGCTTGATCAGTTGGCGACCTTTTTGATTTTCGGCTTGGTTGGACTGGCCGGTGGCAATGGCATCGATCATTCCGACAGTACGCTCTAGATCATCAGCTATCACAAATTGATAGTAATCATGTTCAATGGCCGCAACTAATTCTTTATCAGCGCTTAGTAAGCGGTTTTTAAACTCCTGTTCGTTCATGTGACCCCGCGAACGGATACGATTTTGCCATTCTTCAAAGCTGGGCGGGACGACGAATATGGCCATGGTGTCTGGTTTAGCCCGCATAATGTTGTCAGCACCGATGATTTCCACATCAGTTATTGCGATTTTGTCGCGATGCTTGGCCTTTTCCAGCTCGCGGATGCTAATACCCGAAACCTGCTGGTCGTGTATCAAGGCGGCTTCCAAAAATTCACCAGCTTTGAGGTCGGCCAGCATGTCCTCTTCACTCCTAAAAGAATACTGCACGCCGTTGGCTTCCAGTTTGCCGTCACGAACCTGTGGAATTCGGGTGGTATCAGAAACAATAAAGTAATAATGGTCGGCTTTCTGGTGCAGTTTATCGATGATGGTATTGCGGCCAGTAGAAGTTGGCGCCACCATAATTACCAGCTTCAAGCCGTCTAATGCTCGTTTGGCGCGGTCAGACACTTTATAGTCCGCCAAAACTCGCTTGAAATCGTCATAAAGACGTAAGCCCGCCATAATATTATTCTAGTTTACTCACCTAAATTTTCAGAGCTTTTTAGTCAGTTGTGAAGCGCTCCACAGATTAAAATCCGTGATTACGACTTTGTAAATTTCGGAGCGCGGAATCCCGCACCGAAAGCCAGAACTGGTTTGTAACCTTTAACTAAAGCCTAAGGCTTTCTGGTGCGCGGATGAAAGCCGCTGATAGTTAAGCTCGGCTTGGTTTTTGGCTTTAGTTTCATCAGCTGGCGGTTGGCCTTTAGTTACTTGCAAAAATCGAGCGGTGGCTTCATCTAGATTGTCGTTTAAGACAAACAGCATTTGCCTATCGGCTAGGGCGATTTGGTATGATTGCTTGGCTTCGGTCAGCCGGCCGTGCCAGTCCTGATCACTCCAGCCGCCAACTTCGGCCTGTTTATCCAGCCAACTTCGCCACAGTTCGAAACTGGCTGGCACAATAAAGACGGTTTTGAAGTACTTAAAAGGTAGACTGCGAAAGGTTGGGATGGCGGCGGCTACTAAAGCCATCGTATTTATGGCGTCAGCCTTGTAGTTGGCCGGCCGAGTGCAATACAAGCCGCCGCTTGGCCCGATAATTACATCGACTAAATCACCGCGTTTGAGCTCCGCCAAAACGTCGTCGTAGTTGCGAAAAAGGTAGTCTACGCCCGGCTGCTCGGTAGAACGAGGCTTACGAGTTGTTTCACCGAGCACTACGTGAATATCCGGAGCAACTTTGGCAGCCGCCTGCATAATCGAGGTTTTGCCAGAAGAGCTTGGCGCCACCATGGCGATAAGCTTCAGCTGCGAGATAGATTTTAGAGTAGTGTCGTTAGGCCGATAGCCCCCAACCAGCGACCGTAAGTTATCATCTTCCATTAAAGTTTTTTATAGAGTGTGCCAGTCAGAATCAGAATCAGCACTCCGGTAGCTAGCAGAATAAAGGGGTTGCGTGACAATAAGTCGATTTTATCAATCAATCTTTCAAAGCCATAAAAAGTGGCTACCAAACCGAAACCACCAAGGAATGTGAACAGTAGCGGGAAGCGACCGAAAGCATTTTTCCTGGGATTAAACAATTTCTCAATTATGGGTTTAGGTGCGTCAACGATTTTATGCGACACCTCAGTCACTTTACGTGAGCCAACTGGTAACTTCATACTTCGATTATAGCTCTAGTCACGCTTGAGGAGTACCGTAAATGCTTCAGCTGGGATGTCAACTTTGCCAAATTTTTTCATTCTGGCTTTCCCTTTTTTTTGCTTAGCCAGCACTTTCTTTTTACGGGTAACGTCACCGCCGTAAAGCCCGATGGTAACGTCTTTGCGATAAGCACTAATATCTTCGCGAGCGATAAACTTGCCGCCAAGGACGGCTTGCAGGCTAACTTTAAACTGTTGACGCGGAATAACTTCTTTCAATTTACTGACTACCCGACGGCCGACCTTTTCGGCTTCAGTTCGATGAACGATCACGCTTAAGGCATCAACTTTTTCGCCAGCGACATAAAAATCAACTCGAACTAAGTCACCCGGACGATAGTCGGACAGTTCATAATTAAACGAGCCGTAACCGGAAGTAACACTTTTAAGCTGGTCGTAAAAATCTGTAATTAGATTGGCTAGCGGCGCTTCAAAATCAATTAGCGCGAGTTTAGAATCGACATAATCCAATTTTTTCTGAAGGCCGCGAGCGCCAGCCAGCAATTGCAAAACGCTACCAACATATTCTGTCGGAGTGACTGCTTCGCCTTTTATCCAGGGCTCACGAATTTCGGTAATCTCGCTCATATCCGGCAGTTCGGCAGCCGATTTTATATCTAACGAATCGCCACTAGTTAACTTCACATGATAATCGGTTGACGGGTTGGTAATTATCAGGTCCAGTCCGTATTCCCGTTCCAATCGCTCACGCACAATGTCCATATGTAGTAGGCCCAAAAAGCCGAGTCGCAAGCCAAAGCCTAATACCGACGAATTTTCGGGCGTAAACTGGAGTGACGAATCGCTTAAGGAAAGTTTTTCTACCGCGTCTTTGAGAGCCTGAAAGTGTTCGTGGCTGCTTGGGAAAAAGCCGGCATAAACAAATGGGTGCACCTCCTTATACCCCGGCAGGGATTCTACGGGTACGACCCGTAGGTCATCTGCAGAAGTGACGGTGTCGCCGACTTTGGCCTGGTGAGTTGTTTTTAGACTGGTAACAATGTAGCCAATTTCGCCGGCTTTTAATTTGACGACCGGCGACATATCGGGGCTTAAAAAGCCGACTTCCAAAGCTGAACCCTGACTTTTGGTGCCCAACATTTTTATCTGGTCATTCTTGGCAATCACGCCATCAACTACTCGTACATACAAAACTACGCCGCGGTGCATATCAAAGTAACTGTCAAAAATTAAAGCTCGGGCTGGACCATCGGGCTGGCCGGCTGGCGGCGGAATATGACTAACAATTCGCTTTAGAACCTGCTCCACGCCTTGGCCGGTTTTGGCACTAATTGGCAAAATATCCTCCTTTTGGCAGCCCAGCAATTTAATTACTTCTTCGGAAACTCGCTCAACATTAGCAGCCGGTAAGTCAATTTTATTAAGCACCGGAATAATCTTTAGGTTGGCCTCCAGCGCCAAATAAATATTGGAGATAGTTTGGGCCTGAATGCCTTGGCTGGCGTCAACCACTAAAATTGCGCCTTCAACCGCCGCCAGACTGCGACTGACTTCATAGGAAAAATCAACATGCCCCGGCGTATCAATCAGATTCAATTCATGTTCCTGAATTGAATCTGCAAGCTCTAAATTCGAATTTCTAAATCCTAAATTTTGGGAATTTGGAACTTCTGATTTGTTTAGAGTTTCGGACTTAGAGTTTAGTGTTTGCTTGCTTCGGTAGCGCATGCGTACCGGAGCCAGTTTTATGGTAATGCCGCGCTCGCGCTCCAGATCCATCCGGTCCAGCATTTGCTCGCGCAACTGGCGCTTCTCGATCGTACCGGTCAATTCCAGCAGTCGATCGGCCAGCGTCGATTTGCCATGGTCAATGTGGGCCACAATGCAAAAATTCCGGATATGAGCTTGGTCCATGTTCGCCAATTATATAGCTTCCCGCATATTGCCGCATTCAAATGAGAACTTCGCGGCTGGATGCAGCACAAGGAAAGAATGAGGAGAGAAACGAGGTGTATTGTAATACATTGAGCGAGCACCGGAATTCTCGACACAGTGATGCGCCAGAAGCAATAACGGTGCGGCGGGCTTTGCCCGACGGCAGGTTATTGCGGCGCGAAGTTCTCATTGGATGCGGATGGGTTTGAGGGCGAGTTGCTTTAGCTTACGAATTACCGGCTGAACCTCCTCAAGGGTAAACAGAGCCGAGGCCGCAAGATGAATTACCAGCGTCGGAATGATTATGGCTGAAAGTTTGGCGCTCAAAGTCACGAAGCCTTTGTCGTCAACTTCCAGTGGAATTAGGGTGACCATTATATAAGCAGTCAGCATAGTAAAGCCGGTGACTGAAACTGTTCTAATCACCCCACTCCAAAAATCTTTGGTAAATAAGAAGTGATCGCGCCAGACCATGATTATCATCAAAATCAGGACTTCCACGGCCGCCACAATCGATTGAGCCAGCGCTAGGCCAACTATGGCTTCTTGCGGGTTTTGGGCGCCGCCGTAGGCTTGAACCAAGCTAAAGGCTAAGAAGATGTTCAGCGAGATGGCAAAGATCGAAACATACAGCGGCGTCCGCGTATCCTTATGCGAATAAAAGTAGCGCGAAATAATGGCGTAAAGCGTCCGAAAGATAATAGCGCCAACCAAAAAGCCAAAGATAATGGCAATCTCTGGGGCGATATTCTTAAAGATCAAACGGGCAAAATACTGACGGGCAAAGAAGGAAATTACGGCTATCGGTAAAATAATCCAAATCATGGCTCTAAGTACCTTTAGAAAGTCTTGCCTAAAAAGATCCGGCCGGCCTTGAGCCAAACGCTGGTTGAGCCGCGGAAAAGCGGCCGTGGAAATGGCTGTACCGATTAGAAAAATCGGCACGCTGTGCAACATGTAAGCATTTTCATAGTACGTTATGTAGCCGCGGCCAAGTGTAGAGGCCCGGTTAGTCTCGACTATCGAGTTAATAGAATCAATCCCTTGGTCAAGCGAGCGCGGCGGTAGGTTACGCAAGATGTGGCGAAAGTCGGGGTTCTTCAAATTAAAAGTTGGGTAGTATCTAAAGCGCATACCAATCAAACCGACAATTACGAAGAAGAGTTGCAGCAAGGCGCCGGCCAAGGCGCCAACACCCAGCCCAACTACGCCTAGGCTGTCTCGGAAAATATAGGCACCGGCGATAATGCAGCCGTTATATAAAATCGGCGCCATGGCGTAAAAAAAGAAGCGGCCAAAGGTCTGCTGAACGCTCGTTAGAATGCCCGAAATTGTAAATAGTAATGGGTTAAGGGCGACAATCCGCATGATGGTAACGGCATCTTGCATCTGGGCCGGATCAAGGTTATTAGCAACCACCAGCCGGATCAGTGGCTCGGTAAAAACTAGCATAAGCACAGCCACTATGCCCATGATTATTCCCATTAGGTTTAACAGTCCGGAGGTCAGCTGCCAAACAGACCGGCGATCGCCAGCCTGAAGTTTATCGGCCAAAAAGGGCATAAAGGCCACACCGAGGGCGCCGGCGGCAATAGTGTAGAAGAAGAAATCCGGAATTTTAAAAGCCGCAAAATAGGCATCAGTTGTAATGCTGCCTGGTAAGTTAAAGTTGGCATTAATAATCTGGGTGCGTAAGAAACCCAGCAACTGCCCGACTAAGGTGGCAACAACCAGCAGGACAGCGGCGTTTAAGAGTGAAATTCGCCCATTAGCCCGATTAAGCCATCGATTTACCATCTGGCATTAAGTATAAAGTACGCTCGAACCATTCCAAAAAAGTGACCGTTCCGCTCCGGGTCGACTCCCGCCCGCAGGTCAGCCGACTCGGGCTGCACTTGGCATAAGTCACTTTTATTGGAAGGTTCTCGTTATTCTGGGTTTACTCAGATGTTTGTTCGATTTTGGTGCTCGCTTTGCAAAGAAAAAGAAAAGGACCCGCTCAAGGCGGGTCCTTAGTCGGTTTTTTGTTCTGGACTTATTTTCGCTTTAGGGTCAGGAATCCGTTGCGCGGATTTTCATTAACGCTCATGTTGCTCGGCAGATCACTGCCGGTGTCTTTGCGTTCGTCTTTTGAAAAGTAGTAAATGGTTTGGGTTTTACCGCCACGCAAAGTGACAGCTTTTGAGTTCAAATAATATGTAACACCTTTGCTATTTGTATGCTTGTAGGCCATTATTTCCCTCTCTCCTTTAGATTAGTAATGTACCCCTAACATACCCTGCTGCCTTTTCTCTTGTCAAGCCTGGGGGAACACTTTAGCGAAGCTAAACTTCCACCAGCTCACCACCGTGGAATCCATAAACTGGCCATTCCACAGAGGTCAACACCTAGAACTGAATCACCTTTTAGTCAAACTTCCTTAGGTGAAAATCATCAGGTATTTACGACAACAGTTACAGATTAGGCTAGTTCCGGCTTGAAGTGCCGTAAGCATATGCGTTATTATTGGTGGAGTTAAAAGTTAAAAAGGAGTTTATAGTAATCATGGAATTTATATCCCGTGGCCGACAAAATGTTCACCCAGCTGCCGGCCAACCTAGCGGTAAGCGCGGCGGTTTTATGGGCAGGTTAATGCGCATAGAAATATTCACCGTCATACTCGGCAGCGCCTTATTACTGGCAGCTGTCGCCCTTTACTTAGGCTTTAGCGGCGGAGTTGGTAGCGAATCGAAAAAGATTAACGATAAGCAGTATCAGGCCGTCTTCCTAAACAATGGTCAGGTTTACTTTGGTAAGATTAAGGGTCTCAATAACAAGTTTGTTGATCTGACAAACGTCTTCTACATTGAGAACAATGCCTCGAGCGCTAGCACTACCCAGTCGCAAAGCACTAACTATACCCTGCGCAAGCTTGGTACAACTGAACTGCATTCCCCAGAAGATGAGATGATCATCAACCGCGAGCAGGTTACTTTCTGGGAGAACTTAAAAGACACCTCTCAAGTCGTAACTAAGATTAAAGAGTACTACCAGAATCCAAGTTCCAACACCCAAACCAACACCCCCAGCACTCAAAACCAAAACACCACCAGTCCACAAAACACTAGCCAGTAAATCTTTGCCTAATAAAACTTGAAGTTGCCAAAATCAACGTCAAGGTGGTTATGACTAGGCTCCAGCCGGCTAAGTCCGGACTCCAAGCAGGATTCAAAAAATCAAACTGATAAAGTCCGGCCGGAACTGCCTTTACTTTCACGCCGTGACTGGTCACGTAATCGGCAACACAAGAAACTCTGCCAGAGCCTGACATGCCAGCTGGAATTTTAGCTTGGCAATATTCCTGAGCATCGGTGTATATCTTGGAGTTGGCGGCTTCGGTCTTGGCCTGTTCGGCGGCGGTCAGCCGCTCGTAAGTATATTTGAGTTGAATAGGCGGCTTGATGGCGTTACCGCCGCTGGCTAAGTTAGTATTCATGTGCGAATAGACATAACTACGTAAGTTAGCCAATGCTTCTTCAGTGCCAGTTCCTGCCTTATCGGATGCAAAGACCTCATCGCGCAGTTTTATCATCTGTTGGTTATTGGCCCTAAGCGCCAAAACCGAAACAACTACACCAACAATAAAAAGCGCTACAAAAACCGGATAGGGAATTTTCAACAACCGGCCAACCCCATGGGCTATTTTTTTCCGCATATGCTTAATAGTATCTCACTTTACCCTCGACCCTATACCCTATACCCTATTATGTATGCACATCTATTTCTCCGGCATTGGTGGGACGGCCATGGGACCGCTGGCCCTAATTGCCAAGCAAGCTGGTTACGAAGTTAGCGGTTCGGATAAACAAACCAGTCAATATACTGATTACCTTAAAGCCCACGGCATTGAGAATATTCATATTGGCCAAACAGCCGAGGAAATTTCTAAAATTCATCAAGCCAAACCGATTGACTGGCTGGTTTATAGTTCGGCCGTGCCGATGGAAGATCCTAATCACCCAGAACTGGTTTTTGCCAAAGACCGCGGCATCAAAACCAGCAAACGTGATGAATTAACCAGTAAAATCATTGCCGACAAAGGTTTAAAACTAGTAGCCATTGCCGGCACTCACGGTAAAACCACTACCACGGCTATGGCGGTCTGGTTGTTCAAACAACTAAAAGTGCCAGTTAGTCACTCGGTTGGCGCCAAAATTAGCTTTGGCGATATGGGCGCCTATGATCCTAAAAGCCAATATTTTGTCTTGGAAGCCGATGAATTCGATCTCAATTTTCTATCCTTCCATCCTTACATGAGTTTAATAACCGGCATTGACTGGGATCATCCGGATATTTATCCATCGCGCGAAGACTACTACCAAGTCTTCCGGCAATTTATCGATCAAAGTGAATACGCCGCCTTTTGGCAAAGCGATGTCAAACGTCTAGACCATAAACCAACCGACCATCAAATGGTCCTAGATGATGACGATCCAAAAATAAATCAATTAATAAAACTGACCGGCCAAGTTAATCGCCAAAACGCCTGGCTAACGGCCAATAGCTTGTTGTCAATATTAAATGAACCGGCTGAAAAACTGGCTAAACTTCTTAACGACTTTCCGGGCTTATCACGGCGCTTTGAAGAAATTGTGCCTGGACTGTATAGCGATTATGCTCATACGCCGGGCAAAATTCGCGGCGCTCTGCAAATGGCTCACGAAGTCGCTGCCGACAAAGTAGTCGTTGTCTATGAAGGGCTGCATAACCTACGTCAGCATTTTATAAAAGACGAGTTAAAAAATCTTTTCGACGATGTTAAGCATTTATACATTGTGCCGAGTTATTTGGCGCGCGAAGATCAAACCCTAGAACTGCTTACGCCAACCAAAATACTTAATTTGTTAAGCAATAAATCCCGTCAACAGGCTGAAACTGCCCAACTCGACGATAAACTAAAACAAGTCATCCAAAAGCACCTCAACGATAAGAATTTAGTGCTCTGTTTGTCGGCCGGTGGTGGTGGCAGTCTGGACGAATGGCTCCGCCGCGAGTTTAAAAAATAACTGATCGTCATCTAAAGCACCGCCCGAGTCCAATGTCCATGATTTAAACATATGTTGTAAAAATGGACATTCAGTACCGGCCCATTTTTTGATTTAATCTTCTAATTCACTATGCGTGTCCATGATTTAAACATATGTTGGGATTATGGACACGAGCCGGAATTATCATTGCTAGGGCTATCTTTATCTGAAAAAGTTTTATCGCAACAAAATGGCGGCGGCTAGGCTTAGAGCTGTGCCAAGAGTAATAATCAAGACGGTTTCGGCTAGTGGCTTGCGAGCTACACCCACCTGCGGATTGTGGATTGGCATGGGCTGCGGCTGGCTCGGTTGGTTGATCGAGCGAGCGGTTGGGTGATTGTCATGATGGTCACTAGGCTTAAAAGGGTTGCTGTTATGAAACTGCAAGTGCGAACCGCTAGCCGGAGCCTTAACCGGCAGGTCTTCGACAATTTCTGGCGCAAGTGACGTACTATCAACTTGCGTCGATTGTGACGAAGGATTGTTTTGTTGAGTCGTTTCCATTTTTATGACTATTTATTTGATAGCTGCTACCTGTAATTCTAAGCCATATCTTCTTTTTTGACTAGTAATTCCCCCTGCCTAAGAATTTTTAACTTGTCGTTTTTAAGTTCGGCAATAGTTGAAGGTCGGGCTTTTAGTTTGCCCGCTTCAATGTAAAAATCCAACAGCTCGCCAAAATACTTTTGAGCTTGTTCTACCGACTCGGCCGGTTGTCCGCCCTCAGGGTTAGCGCTAGTGCTAACCAACGGTCCAACTTTATTAATAAGCTCATTTAATTCTTGGTAAGCAGACCAACGGATTGCCAGTTGACCACTGCCGCGTGTTAGCCAAGACGGCGCCTTTGGCGCGGCCAAAATTATCGTCAAAGGCCCTGGCCAATATTTGCTTTTTATAACTTTGTTATAACGGATCCCTAAGGAATCTAGCATTCGAAGGTTTGAAATTAAGACGATTAGTGGTTTAGTGTAGGACCGGCCTTTGAGTTCATAAATTTTGGCAACGGCTTTTTCGGCCAACGCCCGACACGACAGACCATAAATGGTATCCGAGGGCATAAAACCAACCGCCCCGCCCTTCAAAAGCTCCACCACTTTTTTGTCAAAACTCTTAGCTATATAAGTCATCTAGACAAATTATACTACTTATGCTAGAGTATATTTTATGAAATTGGGCAACAATTTCTTACCTAATTTATTCTTGTTTGTTCAGCACCACCACGGTTACTGGGCTTAAGCCCAGTTTGTCTTTTTTATTCGAATTCAATTACTAAAACTTAACTAGGAGATTTTACTATGGCCGCCATAGGTATTTTAGGCGGTATGGGCCCACAGGCCAGTGGACGTCTTTACGAACTATTAATCGGAGGAACGAAGCGCTACAGCCCCGCAAGGGTTGATAGCGATTACCACCCGGAAATAGTTTTGCTTAATGTGCCCGTACCGAACTTCATCACAGACAAAAAAGATCTGAGAATAGCCAAAAAGATGTTGATAGAACGTACAATCCTGCTGGAACAGGCAGGCTGTATTGTTAATGGTATCGCTTGTAATACCGCACACATCTTGCTGCCTGATTTGCAGGCGGTGACTAAAGTACCTTTTCTGTCTATACCAAAGCTTGTTGCTGAG
>MGCU01000024.1 GCA_001790525.1 Candidatus Saccharibacteria bacterium RIFCSPHIGHO2_12_FULL_47_16b | reverse complement strand
AATCCGGCAGATGCAGTCTGTCGAATTGAGCAAGCAGACCATTTCTAGTTTCTGGAGTTGCCACACGGGCAGGGGAGTCCATACTTATATTTTAACCTATCAATTATATTCGGCTTTTACCGAATCAATGCATTTTTACCACAAAAACATAAAAAAGAAAATTGCTCATGCTTAAAATCTTTTCCCCAAAAACGCAACCTTCATCTACCCCCCAACCCCTCTTCAACGCTTCAAACCCTGCCCATTAACAAAACTATGCTATCGCACAATTCTTTCACGCTTATGCAACAGAAACTATGCTATCGCATATTTCTGTCACTGTTACCGGCAGAACAGGTAACTTAAGAGAGTAAGGCCACAGATGGCTTGAGCAGATTTACGAACCTTTTACTTAAAATATCAGGCTTATCTATGTAGTTAGTTTCTAGGTAAGTTATAAAATTCGTGAATTTGTAATGTAGAGCCACCACTTCAATTTCTTCGTGGCAGTGAAAGGGATGAATCCAAACACTCCGCTGGAGTGGTTGAAAGCCAAGCTTGTTTAATTTGGCTGTCAGCGCGTTCCGGCCAGTCTTATTTTCCTCTGGAATATCAAAAACCACGAGCCGCCATTTGCCATCCCATTTTGCCGGCCGCTTTATGCGCAAGTCGTTGAACTCAGATCGGGCTAGCCGTTGCCGACCCTTTTCGGTAATCGTAATGCCGTGTTCATAACTTCCAACTAGCTCTGCGCGCTTCATGTAATTTACGATGCGTCTAAACTCACGCTGGCGGTCTTTCTCGTCCAAATGGTCCATCAATATGTTGAAGGGCTTTTCGAGACCGATCGAAAGGCCTGGAACAAGTAGCGAAGCTGCTATGTAACTTCCACCTGCCATGTAACGCAGCAGCCCGTCAACAATCCTAGCTGTGGCCTCTCTTTTTTCACTTCGGTTTTCCACGATGTCTATTCTATGCTATAGCACAAAATCGCTAAGATTGTTAACAGATATGTACGATAGCATATTTTTGTGACTGTTTATGACAATTTTTAGTAGGCGCATATCTTAAAGTTGTTGTAGTTTTTTGAAAAATAAAATGCTGTTGCTTGACAGTTGCAACAGTCAGAATAAACTGAATATTACAAAAGAGGGTTGTCTTAGTGAAACGCGGGACCGTAATCGCACTCATAATTTTACTCCTGGCGGGAGGCGTTGCAGCCGGCTGGTATTTTTGGGACAAAAACTATAATCAGCCAACCACAAATAATACCCAAACTAATAAACAAACCGATCCGTCCGAAGGAGGTAAGTACCTCTACATCAAAGAGTGGAGTGTTCGCTTTAAGCTTCCGGACAGCCTAAGAAGCGATATTTATTATGTAATTGAGACACTTAGATCGGAAAGTGGTACAGCTGTGGATTCAGAAGCTGCACGCCTCGCATCACATAGTCTTGATAATTTGCCAGGGTCGAATTGTAAATTGATCATTAATGAGCAGAAAAGCGTCTACGGTGGAATGCAATTAACAATCTCAAGGTCAAAAGACAAGCTCGCTAGCGATGTTCTGCCTTCATATACAGATGCGAATAGGCAATTAGGCGATGGTTATTACTATAGTCTCTCATATGGTCATGCTTCGTGTGCCGATTCTCCTGAAGCCGAGCAACGCCAAATTGAGATCATACAGCAACTCATAGAGCCATTTAAAAAAATGGAGGTTGCTGTCTAATTAAAGCTTTTGGGTGGGAGAAAAGGATCAAAATGCGTACCACCTTCGAAGCAAAAGCAAATCTACTAAGCAATATTAATGATAGATTGAGGGGAACAGCCGGCAAGATGGCCCTAATGGGTGCCATGGGTTTGGGGCTACTTGCTTTTCCTGGTAAAGCCAACTCAACAAGCGTTGATGGTTATCCTTGGAATGATGCAGCAGCTATTCCTATGCCACCAGCAATGGATACAATCACTTGGGGCTACACTGATAAAACAACCTGTGATAACAAAAGTTCTGAATTTGACTGTAGATCGACTACTTTAGGCGACAATCCAAAATGGATTTTCAGGGATCAGTGGGGCTATGATCTTAAAAATTGCACTTCTTATGTTGCTTGGCGTGTCGCAATGGAATTTGGAAAAAGTGTTTCCGGGTGGGGTAATGCAGATACATGGGATACCGGGGCTGCTAATGCGGGATACACAGTTGATAGTACACCCGAACCTGGAGATATAGCTCAGTGGGACAAAATGCATGTAGCTTTTGTGGAATCTGTAAATCCAGACGGAACTGTTAATGTCTCACAATATAACAAAGCTTTAAAAGGTGAACCAAGTACAGAAAATAACGTTAAAGCGGATCATTACATTGATATCAACGGTACTGGTATGGGACTCAATGGTGAGATAATTTCGTCTCCAACTCCGGGTGGTTCGGGCACGCCGGGTGTGGGGACGGAGGGCTATGGTAGATATATGCTCAACCATGTTGGCACTATGACTCCAGGTGTTTTTAATCCCGGGATTCCGTCATTTGATTTGAAAAATACTAACACTGGCGGAAATCATGATTGGACATTTGCCTATGGTAATAGATATGAAGACGTTGTTCCGCTGGCCTGTGACTGGGATGGCGACGGCGATGATACCGTGGCTCTACATAGAAAAGGCCTCGCCCGTTTTGAAATAAACAATAATAATGGCAGCGGCTGGGCGACCTGGAGTGTTCCATTCGGCGACATTGGCGACAAGCCATTTTGCGGAGACTGGGATGGTGATGGCAGGGATTGGATTGGTGTGCGCAAGCCATGGGGCAGGTGGGATCTTTTGAACCATAACGGCAGTGTCTATAGCTTTAACTTTGGCAATACTGAGGATCAGGGAGTGACGGGCGACTGGAACTGTGACGGCAGGGACACCGTTGGGGTCCGTAGAGATGCGCTGGCCACATTCGACTTAAGAAACTCCAATTCTACCGGGCCGCTGGATAGAACCTTTGAATTCGGCAATCGATACTCCGGCTACAAAGCAGTGTCGGGCGACTTCGATGGCAACTGCTATGACTCGGTTGGATTGGTTGATACCAGCAGAATGGTCTACTGGCTAAAGAATGCCAACAGTACGGGCGTGCATGACTACTATTTTGGCTACGGCAATCCTGGAGCTAAAGTGGTCTTTGGTGATTTCGATGGGCGTTAGCCGGTTTTGGGAGGGCTGGGTAGGTAAGGTTCGAATTGTTCAGCCGAGCAGGGGCTAGCCCAACCGGCGCCGTGACTATTATAGTCCCAGAGGACAATGCAGCCATTAGGCAGTGTTAACCATTCACCGCCGCTGTGGCTGTTGGTGCAGTCGCCCCATTTATTTTCAAGGTTATAAATTGTGCAAATCGGTGCGCCTGGGACGGAAGACGGTTTTATCTTAGCTTTGTCAATGTCCGTAGCGGCTTCTATCCCGAATATTGTGCCAAGGGCGATGGCGGCGGCTACCCCGAAGTATGTAATAAGACCTAACTCACCTACGGGCTCTCTACTTAGTCTCATGAAAATTATTTATACTCTTTTTTCAAAAATAAGCAAAATTGACTATTGCAATAGCGTGCGCTTGGGGGTATAAAAAGCTTATGATAAGTCCACAGGAGTTCTCGCCTCCTGGCGGCGAACGAGAAGAAAGACATCGACAAATTAACGATTTATCCGGTTCACTCGGAAGTCTTCAGTTGTCCGGAGTTGAGCTACCTTACCCAAATGGCTACGAACCTAATTCCACACGAGTATATGGTTTGAAGAAGGCTAAAATAGGCGATGCTTTAGGGCCATTTGCCAAAGAAGCTGATTTTCAAGCCTACAAACCAAAAGCCGAAGAGCCAAATAACGAAATTTAACACTAGGCATTTCTGGTGCGGTGGCGGGTACCAGACGGTTCCCGCCGGTGGAATTTGGCGTGGACTTCTTTGAGATGGGGGTCGGTGACGTGGGTATAGATTTGGGTGGTGGCGATGTTTGAGTGACCAAGCATAGCCTGAACTGAGCGTAGATCGGCGCCGTTCATTAATAAATCGGTGGCGAATGAATGGCGCAGGGTATGCGGGCTGACATGTTTGGTAATGCCAGCTTTGAGGGCGTAGCTTTGGATCATCCGCTGAACGGAGCGGGCGGTTAAGCGCAGGAAATCGCCGGATAAATCGGCTTTTTTACTGCCGCTATAACGAACAAATAACGGTTTGGAATTATCCTGGCGCTTTTCCAAATAACGGTTAATCCAATCGGCGGCGTCCTCGCTAATAAAAATCGGCCGGTCTTTTTGGCCTTTGCCGCGCACCATGAACTCGCGACGTTTAAGATTGATGTGGTCGCGGTCGAGGTTAACCAGCTCGGAAACACGCAGGCCGCTGGAGAATAAAAGCTCGATGATAGCCCGATCACGCAGGCCAGCCAGTTTTGATGTATCGGACTGTGAGGCCAACCTATCTAGCTCCTCGGGCGTTAAAAAGGTGACTTGCGGCCGGGTAGTGCGAGCCAGCTCAATTTTGTCGGCCGAGAGAGCCGGGATGCCGCGCCGGGCACAGAAGCGCAAGAAGCTACGCAGAGCAATCAGATGATAATTTTGGGTTACTTTACCCAATTCATCAGAGGTATTGGTGCCTAGCCGGTTAAGCCACAGCCGCCATTTGCGGATCAGCTCAACATCAATGTCTTTAAGCTTAATATCGCCGGCAAAATCACTTAGACGGGTTAGGTAGTGGCTGTAATTTTCGATAGTTTTAGCCGAGCGATTCTGCTCCAGCTCCATGTATTCCAGGAATTTTTCAATTGCTTCATCATACTGCATGAAATTGCTCCTGATTGCTTGGTCGCTTGCCCAGCTCTAATTCCCGAGCGTAGAAGAGAATGAATAATTCTATTTCCCCGCACAGTTTGCAGGCGTTTTCGTAATCTGATTGCAGGCTACTCTCACCCTGAAAATATGCGGGGCAGGCGGAGCATCGAGAATTACGGCTGCGGTATTGCATTTTTGTTTGCTGCTTTCCAGGGGAAGTATAACATAAGCGCGTCGTACAATATAAATAGTGAGTAGGGATTAGGGTGTAGGGAATAGGAAAAGAAAACTACTCACTACTCTCTATCCACTAATCCCTACATTTGAGCAAGTCTGTTGTTCAAATTGAAACTAAGTTCTATATCTGTTATGCTAACTTACAAATAAGGAAATATCATGGAAAGAACATTGGTACTTTTGAAACCCGATTCGGTCCAGCGTGGCCTGGTTGGCGAAATAATTACGCGCTTTGAACGGGCCGGCCTAAAAGTTGTCGGCATGAAAATGATCCATCCGGATGAGGACTATTATCATCATCACTACGAAACTATCAGTGGATTGAAATCCCGATTAGGCGAGGCCGCCTTTAGACGCAACACCGAGTTTATGGTTAGCGGACCGGTTATTGCCGTAGTGCTAGAAGGCGTCGAAGCCATAGCCTTAGTCCGCAAAATGGTTGGCGATACCGAGCCGAAGACGGCTGCGCCGGGCACCATCAGAGGTGATTATGCCCATATGAGTGTTGACCATGCTAATGCCAAAGACAGCGGTCTGCCAAATCTGATTCACGCCTCGGGTGACAAAAAAGAAGCCGAGGAAGAGATTACCCACTGGTTTTCCGAAACCGAATTATTTGACTACAAAACCACCAACCAACATCTGACCCAATAATTTCAAAATAAAGGTAAAATTGAACCTGCGCCCCTGTAGTTCAATGGACCCCGCACCTTTTCAAGACGTTTCGCAATCTGATTGCAGACTGCTACACTCTGAAAAGGTAAGGGGCAAGTAAAATAAGTTCCGCCTGCCCCGGACTAATGCCCCTATAGCTCAATGGATAGAGTAATTCCGTCCTAAGGAAAAGATCTACGTTCGAATCGTAGTAGGGGCACCATAATTAAGGCATTGGTGCGCGGGTCCTAAGGAAAAGCTAGAGGTTCGAATCCTCTCGGAGGCACCACGCCGAAACCCTGTCCCCTAGACCCTATCCCCTATATAATTATAGCCATGACTAAAAAACCGGCGGCTAAATCCGAAGCAAAAGAAACAGTCGAAAAACCCAAGGTTTTTAAGGAACAATTTGAGGACGAAGAGGTCTTGCTGGTCTTTAAAAAACATCCGATTACTATGCGCAAAGGCCTGATTTTGGCCTCGCTTGGCTTGCTGGCCGGTATGATTCCGGCGCTTATCAAACCAACTTACGGCTGGTTTTTTGGCGGACTTGGTCTAGGTTTTGCGTTGGCAATAATACTGATTTTTCCGTGGTGGGTGCGCTGGTACTTTAGCGTCTACATCATGACCGACAGGCGCTTTATTCAACAAACCCGCAGCCTGCTGCAAATTAATGTAGTGGATATCTCATTAGAGCAAATCCAGATGATAAATTATCAGATTGTTGGTCTGGAACAGACGCTGCTGCACTATGGTACGATAATTGTACAAACGTACGTGGGCGACTTGGTGATACATGAAGTGCACCACCCGGAAAAAGTCCAAAAAGAGATGGTGCATATACTGCGGGATTTGGGCATTCACGCCAGTGTTAGACCGGGTACGGAAGACCAGCAGCGCATAATTGAATCATGAAGGAACAATTTACAGTTTACAATTTACCGTTTACAGTGCGTTTACAGTTTTCAGTTTACAATTTTCAATTGGTTAAAATTGGTGGAGGTAGAAGATAGTTAAATTTTTCAAAAAACGCCTCCGCAAAGTTAAGAAGGTTAGGGAAAAGGTCACCGATGTGGTGACCGAAAAAGCGGCCGGCTTAAAACCGACGGTCAAACCGGAAGAGCCAATATCTCTAGACAAAGTGCCCAAAATTACGGCCGAGAGCATTACCGAACATCGCGAGGAAGTTCTATCCGGCGCCCGCAAGTTTATCTACCCGCTGCAGCACTCCAAACACCGCGTGGTGGTGATAACCAGCCTCATCACGGCTGTCGCCCTGATTGCATTTGCGGTTTACTCGTCATTAGCGCTGTATAAGCTTTATCACTACAACTCTTTTCTTTACCGCGTTACCCAAGTCATACCTTTTCCGATAGCCAAAAGCGGCTCGGCCTTTATTGAATACGAAAATTATTTGTTTGAGCTGCGCCGCTACATTCACTACTACCAGACTCAGCAACAGAATAAATTTGGCGGTCAGGCTCAGATAGATACTTACCGCAAACAGGCTCTGGATAAGGTGATAAACAACGCTTTGATTAAACAGTTAGCCAAGCAAAATGATGTTAGCGTTTCCGATAAAGAAGTTGACGGGCGGATTGCCATTGTCCGCGACCAGAATCGTCTAGGCGCCAATAATAAAGTTTTTGCCGATGTGCTGCGCGACTATTGGGGCTGGTCGGTGGCCGATTTTAAGCGCGACCTTAAGAATCAAATGTTAGCCCAGAAGGTTGAGGCTAAGCTGGACAGCCAAGCCCAAGCCCAAGCTGCTGCCATCTTTAAGAGGCTGCAAGAGGGAGCTGATTTTGCGGCGGTGGCTAAGGATAACAGTGCCGATCCCGCCGCCAAGGATAACGGCGGCGATTACGGTTTTGCCATTACTAAGTCCAATCCAAATGTGCCGCCAGAAGCTATCAATGAACTGTTTAAGCTAGCTCCAGGCACTTATTCTGCGCCTTTTCTGGCTAGCCGGTTGGACGTTAATCACCCCGATACATTGGAAATTGTCAGGTCACTAACCAACGACGGTACCACCGTTACAGGCCAACACATTTCGATTAACCTCAAAGACATTTCGGTCTACACCGAAGAACTCAAAAAGAAACAGCCTGTCCGCAACTACGTTCGTTTTTAGTCAAGCAAGAACAAGCAGGTAGTAATAATCGATAGCAACTAACTTAGGTCTGTCGGCGGTAATTAAACATGGCCTCATAGACGTGAGCTAGCAAAATATCATAGCGTCGGCGTTCCAATTTATCGGCTGGTGTTTTGCCATGGGCTAGTCTGACACGCTCAAATATTGGTTCAATGTACCCAGCCAATTGGTCGGCATTATTAGCTGAAGATCCATTTCGATTAGCGCTCAAAATCTCACGAACCCAGATGTGGGTGGCGACATGGTCGTGGACTTCCCATAATCCACTGGTGCCAGCTAAAGAACTGGCTATGTGGAGACCGCCTGCAATTCCCACCATACCGGGCTCTATACTAATGCGTTTAGGATCGAAACTGTTCGGCTCCATAGTCTGGGTTAGCCAATTTATCTTAGCCAAGACAAAAGCTGCAAATCTGCCTAACTCCGGAGGAACTGGGCCGCCAAGCGTCTCTGCGTCCGTGTCTTTTGGTTCCCAAGCACTCGGGTGCAGACCTCGATTTGTTATTAAGCAGGAGACTCGTGATGGAGTATCGGGATCAAGTGGACTATATATTGGCAAGTGTGCGTCCCTAGCGATTACACCCGCTAAGGCAATTTCTGCTACGTCTCGGTAACGTTCATGTAAACTGCTGCCAGGCAAAAGCAAGTTTAGTGCACCTTCCAAATTATAAAAGGCGTCTCTTGCGAGGTCTGGTTTGCGTTCCACCACTTGAGCTAAAGTTGCTCCAACCATTTCCATAACTCTACCATATTTATCTAAATATTCAAGAGACAAAAAAACTAAAAATTTAAAGCAGACTTTGCCTTTTTACCTCTGTTTCTGCTAAACTTACATCTGTTCTGGGCTCGTAGTGTAGTGGCCTAACACGCCTCCCTGTCACGGAGGAGATCGCCGGTTCAAATCCGGTCGGGCCCGCCATGAAAAGTGAGTCACCTTTTTGGTGGCTCATTTTTCATTGTTGGTCCCAGCGATTTGAAACGGCAACGAGCAAGCAAAGCGAGCGGGCCGGTTAACTCTGCGCGGTAGCCAGAGCGCTATACCGTCAGCCCTCGTCTTGTAATAATACCTAAATTATGGTATTATTTTTTTATGGCATATTTCACTCATTTAACTGGGAATTATGAGGCCGAGATGAAACGTATAGAAGGCCGCCGACAAGCCATAATTGATCGTACTAGGAGGTTCGAGCCAGCCGATTTGGATCAGTTATTGGCCGAAAGTGAAGATGGGTATGTATTTCTTGACCTCGAGTGGGTAGAAGTGCCTAGCCCATGGCAGTCAGAGGATGGTGTAAGTACTGTAAATGTTCGACCGGTAATAGCGTGTGGCAAGGGAAGTGAAGAGGGCGCTCGGGAAAAACACCGCTTCGATAAAGGTGTTTATCAACTAATTCTAGATGGTCGTCTGACTTCAGACGGTAAAGAATTACTTTTAGGCGGTTTAACCTTCTTTTGTAAGGATGGAAAATTTAAATACGAACCCGAATTACAAATGCACTTCGATAATGCAAATCCAATAGGCAATGTGAGATGGGATAGTGCTGACGCCGAGCTATTTTTAAAGCTTGCAGAATTAGCCTTAGATGCCCAGCCACATTAACGATAAAGTCATGATTAGGATACTTTGGTGCCGGGTCTAAGCTTTGACGACGGCTAGGGGGATAAGTTTGTGGAGCGGTTTGGCTAAATCAGCTTGAAGCTTGATAACACGGTCAATGTCTTTATAGGCCATCGGCAGTTCGTCGTACTGGCCGTGCCGCACATGGTAAACGACTTTTTCCATAGATTTAATGGCCTCTTCGTGGCTAAAGCGGCGTTTGGCCTCACGGCGGCCAATCGTCCGTCCGGCACCGTGCGAGCAGCTGTTAAAAGATTCAGCCGGCTTTAAGCCCTGGCAAATATAACTGGCCGAACCCATGGAACCTGGAATAGAAAGTAAACCTTCGGCCTTAACCGCACCTTTACGATGAACCAGCAGATTTTGGCCATGGTGTTTCTCGGGCGCCGCAAAGTTGTGATGAATATCAAATTGCTCCTCAATTTTGACTGGCAAGCCGCAAACGGCGAAGGCCGCGATTATCCGCTCGAGCATCAGCTGCCGGCTGGCTTCGGCAAACTTTAGGCAATAGTTCATCGCGGCTAAGTACATCTGATATTCCGGCTTGCTCTTTGGAATGAAGGCTAAATCACGATCTGGCAAATCAGCTTTGTTGCCGGTATATTTAAGGGCGATTTTGTGGTAATAATCGGCTACCCGCTTGCCTAAATTACGCGAGCCGCTATGAATCATCAACCAAATTTGGCCGGTTTCATCGGCTTGGACTTCAATAAAATGATTGCCACCGCCAAGCGTGCCAATTTGTTTATCGGCCGAAGGTAGTTGTGGTCTTATGATCGGATCGTCGGTCGGTGTTTTGAGGTAAGGATGAGCTTGGCTTTTGCCGTGGTGCCTGAAGCCTACCGGAATTAATTTATGAATTTGCAAGCGGATTTCCTCCAGTTTTGGCCGGCTTAAGCTTTCGGTATTAAGGTTTGTTCGAGCGGCCAGAACGCCACAACCAATATCCACGCCGACGGCATTAGGAATAACACCGCCAACCGTACTAACCACGCCACCAATCGGCATGCCATAACCGATATGGAAATCCGGCATCAGGGCAATCCACTGGCGGGCCAACGGGTGATTGGCCAAATTTATAGCTTGGGCAATGGCCTCGTCATAACCGACCAGATCCTTGGCTTCAGCCCAAATTTTTAGAGGCAGCTTAGCCTTTTTAACGATTATCATAACAACCTAAACTCCCAACAATTTAATAATAGTCCTATTGCAGCCTTTGCACAGGTAGGAATCTAACTAAACGACTAATTAGTAGAGGAAACTCGGGTGCCGATAGCTTGGCCTTCGATAATCTTTAGTAAGTTGCCGGGAATCAGGTTGAAGACCACAATCGGCATGTGGTTATCCATGGCCAGAGATATGGCGGCATTATCCATAACGTTGATGTCGGGGTTTTTGAGGGCATCGGAATGGGTCAGGGCTTCGTACATTTTGGCGTCGGCATGTTTGGTCGGGTCTTTATCATAAACGCCGTCAACTTTAGTAGCTTTAAGCGTCACATTGCATTTGAGGTCCAGGGCAGCGTTGACGGCTGCTGTATCAGTGGTGAAGTAGGGGTTACCGGTACCGCCGGCGATAATAACCACCCGGCCTTTTTCCATGTGGCGCAGCGCCCGGCGGCGGATGTAAGGTTCGGCGGCGCCTTCAACCCGCAGTTTGCTAAGTAGTCTGGCTACTTGGTCGTTGTTTTCCAGTGCTTCCACCAAAGCCATGCCATTGATGACGGTGGCTAACATGCCCATATAATCACCAGTCGAGCGGTCCACACCTTTACCGGCAATTGAGGCGCCGCGCATAAAGTTGCCAGCACCGACGACGATGGCAATCTCGGCCTTGGTTTTATCGATGACTGACTTTAATTCTTTGGCTAAATTGTTGACAAAATTAGGATCAATACCGTGTTCGCGGCCACCAGCAAACTGTTCGCCGGATAACTTTAGAAGCACCCGTTTAAACTTCATTAACCTAAATATTAACGCTTTTTATCGGTAATCGCCAGTGGATAACTTATGGTGCGAGTGACGGGAATTGAACCCGTATCTCCAGCTTGGGAAGCTGGCATACTGCCACTGTACTACACTCGCTCGGTGTTCAGTGGAGCCACCTCGGGGATTCGAACCCCGGACCCCCGCTTTACGAAAGCGATGCTCTAGCCAGCTGAGCTAAGGTGGCGGCTGATATGAGTATAAGTTATTATAAACTAGACCCTAGGCCCTAAACCCTATAACCTATTTTTAGATGGAGCCAACGAGGAGATTTTTTCATGACCGGCTGGTACTGCTGCTAACAGCAGTTATCGCCGTTATGCTAGTGGTTGGCGTAAGCCTAATTCTTTTCCGCTTTGATGTTTCCAAAAACCCAACCACCATTGTGGCTTGGCGGCCGAACGTTAGTGGTGCCAGCTACCAAAGTGGTAAACCAATTGATATTTATGCCATGGCTGTATTTATGGCATTAACAGCTTTGGCGGCCATAGTTTTAGGCGCCCGTACTTATCAAATCAAACACTATATTGCCATTTTTGTACTGGGTTCTAGTTTGCTGCTACTTGTTCTAACGACTATCGTAGCCAACGCTTTGATTTCACTGCAATGAGATCGATTGAAATCCCCCAGCCGGAGGAAAAATCGTCCGCCTACCGTTTTTTTGAGATACTGCCGGGTGTTCTAACCTGGCTAATCCTAACTGCCCCTGTCTGGTTAAGCTTAATCAGCCCCAAACTTGCCGCCTATTTCATAATGAGCTTTTTACTTTTATGGTTCTCTCGGGCTATCGGCATCAACATCCGGAGTTACCAGGGCTGGCGGACCATGAACGAGCACAAGAAGATAAATTGGCCCAGCTTAAATCACGATTTGGAGATTTTGGCGCCATTGTCGCACGACGCGCCAAGGTGGCACGAACAGAACATCAAGCGAGTGTCGGCTCATATTTTGCCGCCCAAAAGGATAAAGCCGAGTGATGTTTATCATGCTGTTATCATCTGCTTTTGGAATGAGTCTTATGAAGTGTTGGAACCAACCGTTAAATCGGTAGTTGATGCCAATTACGACTCCAAAAAAATGATTTTAATCCTAGCCTATGAGCAACGCGGTGGTCCGGAAGTCCAGGCGACGGCCGAGACGCTAATCAAGAAGTACGGCAAGCATTTTTATCAGGCCGGGACGGTAATGCACCCTTGGCCAATGATTGGTGAGGTTATTGGTAAGGGCGGTAATGCTACTTTTGCCGCCCGCCATTTACAGAAATTCCTGGCTCGAAAAAACATTGACCCCTTGGATGTTTTAGTAACCACGCTTGATGCTGATAACCGGCCAGATAAAGAGTATTTTGGCGCTTTAACCTATACCTACTGTTCGACCGAAGAACCGCTGTATGCTTCATATCAACCAATACCGATGTTTTTAAACAACATCTGGGATGCGCCGGCGCCCATGCGGGTGATTGCCACCGGTAACTCCTTATGGAATCTGGTTTTGAGCCTCCGACCACACCTCCTGCGTAACTTCTCATCCCACGCTCAACCAATGGCTGCGCTTATTGACACTGATTTTTGGAGCACCCGGACGATTGTGGAAGATGGTCATCAGTTTTGGCGGACGTGGTTTCGCTATGACGGTCGTCACGATGTTTACCCGATTTATGTGCCAATCTATCAGGACGCCGTTTTAACCGATAAGTATATCAAGACGCTTAAGGCTCAATTTATTCAAGTCCGGCGCTGGGCCTGGGGCGCCTCGGACATCGCTTATGTGGCCTATCAGGGGTTTTTAAAGAAGAATAAAATACCAAAATGGAAGGTGATGAGTAAATTTTTCCGCCTGCTGGAAGGGCACTTAAGCTGGTCAACCGCACCCTTGATTTTGTTGCTATCGGCCTTGATTCCTTTCTTTTTGTACAATGCTGCCAGCGGACAAGTTGGCTATCTGGCCAACCAACTGCCGCAGCTAGCCAGCCGGTTGCAAACAGTGGCTATGGTTGGCATCTTAACCTCGCTTTTTATCAGTATGAAAAGTTTGCCGCCCAAGCCAGAGCGATATAAGCGGCGGCGCAGCTTTTGGATGCTAGTGCAATGGGTTTATCTGCCGTTGACCTCTATTATTTACAGCTCCTGCGCAGCGATTTACGCCCAAACCCGGCTGATGTTTGGCTGGTATCTAGGTTTTATTGTGACGGAGAAGGCAGTTAAAAAGTAGGGACTAGGGTATAGGGCTTAGGGAAGAGACTAGACCCTCGACCCTAGCCCCTCAACCCTTTTTGCAAAGACTCGTGTTCGGCGGCGTAGCGCAGATAGGCCCGCTTATTAAAGCGTTTTAAGACCTTGGCGGTTTCGACACTAATTTGGCGCGGTTCAAACAGCGGTGAAGTCGACAATTTAAGGAGATGGCGAATGACAGTTTTGGTGATTTCGCGGGCTTCAATATAGCAGTTCTTGCGGTCTTGGAGGGCAAGTAAGATATCAGTGTAAAGAAAATCGGCTAGAAAGGGCGTATAAACGCCACTTTGGCTCACCATAAGCGTTGAGGCCAAATCTGGGCTTTCTTGGGTGGTAAAGACAGCTAAACACCTCTGACAGCGCCGACGTCGCCAAACGCTGTTACCTTTGTGCTGTTTGCGGCTGTTAAAAACCCGCGTTTTGCCGCCACAATACAAACAGACCATGCCTTTTACCGTTTTCTGTTTACAGTTTTCATTGCGTTTTCCGTGATCTATTATCTGTTTTCACTGTAAATGGTAAACCGTAAACTTACAGTGAATGGTAAACGGTGAACAGAGCACGGCTTTATACTTAACCATGACAACATATTGTCATAACCCTATTAAAAATGCTAGTGGAAAACCCAGCACTTAGTGTGGATATAGTAAAATCTCATTATGTATTATCTTTATCTCTTGTATAGCGATAAGATCAAAGAATTTTATATTGGAACGTCAGTTGATCTCAGAAAACGATTTTACTCTCATAACATCGGTGATAGTATTGCTACAAAAGAGGGAATTCCTTGGAGGCTAGTGTATTATGAAGCCTACCCGACCAAAGACGATGCCCTAAAAAGAGAGTACAAACTTAAACAATACGGGCAGGCTCTACGACGATTGAAAGAACGGATTACTTTGGTCGATCCGCGCTAAGTGCTGGGAAAAGTTGGGCATAAAAAAACCGGCACCCAAAAACGACGCCGGCTTTAATTACCCCTTAGTTATTTGAGCTCATCTGGCGAACGCGGCGAATACGGTTGCCAGTACGCTTGATTCGGACTATTTCTTCGTAAAAGAGCTTGAAGTTGTCAAGCGGGGTACCAACCTTCTTGGTACTCAAAAACCTACCTCACAATTAACAATATAATTTTGACACATAAGCATTTTGATGTCAAGCCAGCACCAATGATTTAGTGTACAATCGAATAGTGTTTAAACAGGTTAAAAGTGGCCGCGGCGGCAGTCGTAGCGGCATTCTTAAAACTCGGGCTGGACTGGTAAAAACGCCCTTTTTTATGCCTTGTGCCAGCCGGGGCGCGGTTAAAGGCCTAACACCTGCCGAAGTAGCAGCCATCGGCACAAAGGTGATGCTGGCTAATGCCTATCATCTGCATATTCAACCGGGCGAAAAAGTGGTTAAAAAGCTCGGCGGCCTACACAAATTCAGCGGCTGGAATGGTCCGATTTTGACGGACTCCGGCGGCTTTCAAGTTTTTTCACTGGCTAAAATCAGGAAAATCACTGAAGAAGGAGTTGTTTTCAAAAGACTAGACAACGGTCAAGAAGTATTAATCACCCCAGAAAAGTCGATCCAAATTCAGCTAGATTTAGGTTCCGATATCAGTATGGCCTTTGATGATGTAACCGGTCTGTCCATGCCAGAAAGAAGCCGGTCGAAAGAAGCAGTCGAGCGCACCCACCGCTGGCTAGTCCGCTGTATCACCGAATTCAACCATCTAACTAAAACCGCTAATGCTACAAGGTTTAACCTTGTAGCAAAGAGGCCGCTGTTGTTTGGGATTGTGCAGGGTGGGCTGGATAAAAAATTACGGGCTCAAAGCCTGGAATTCGTTCAATCGCAAGCTGTTGACGGCATCGCTATCGGCGGTTTGGCGGTTGGCGAAACTCGGCCGGAAATGTATAAAATGCTGAAATTTTTAGCTCCGCTTTACGATAAAACCAAAGTGCGATATCTAATGGGAGTCGGCGAACCGGTCGATATGCGCTACGGCATCGAGCACGGCATTGATATGTTCGATTGCGTTTTGCCCACGCGTAATGGCCGCCATGGCCAAGTCTGGATAACAGCCCCTCGACTTCGCTCGGGGTCAGAGAGTGACAAAAAGCTGAACTTGAATCATCTAAAATTCGCCAAAGATCCGAGAGTCATTGACCCCGGTGGAATCGAGTCTGATCAATCAGACTCGTCCGCCAAAGGCGGAATTCCACGGGGCAGGTGCGATTGCAGCACTTGCCAAACCGGCT